>CAKMOM010000039.1:0-52235 GCA_927910965.1 uncultured Streptococcus sp. | reverse complement strand
CGGCTGGCTTCCTAGTTTGCTCTTTGATTTTCATTGACTATAAAATAGTTTTAATTCTTTTTTTCAAATCCGGCACAACTTCTGACTCAAACCAAGGATTTTTGGCCATCCAGATTTGATTTCGCGGTGAGGGGTGAACTAGTGGAAAATAGGTTGGTAAGTACTTCTGGTAATGTTTTACCCGTTCTGTCACCTTGCCACTAATTTTTTCCTGTAAATAGTAGGTTTGAGCATATTGCCCAATCAAGAGAGTCAATTGAATATCTGGCAATTCTTGCAAGAGCTGAGGATGCCATTTTTCAGCAAAACCTGCTCGCGGTGGCAGGTCACCTGACTTGCCATGGCCTGGAAAGTAGAAATCCATAGGCAAAACAGCAAAATAACCTGAATTGTAAAAGGTATCTTCATCCACACCTAACCAGTCCCGCAAACGGTCACCACTTTTGTCCTTCCAGTAAAGGCCTGCTTCTTGGGTTTAAGTCCTGGTGCCTGACCGACGATATTGATGCGAGCAGTCTTTGGCGCTGCAAAGAGAGGCTCGATGCCACGTTCGGTATAGCTGGCATTCTGCGGATCCGCCATGATAGCCTGCTTGATTCTTTCAATTTGAGACATCTACTTTACCTCCAAAAAGAAGTCTAAGCATAAGATCTCAGACTTCTATCGTTTTATTTGATCAATTCGTAAATAGCTTCGGCATAGATTGCTGCTGCTCGGAAAAGATCGTCCAAGGCGATAAATTCATTAGCTTGGTGCATGGTGTCAATTGAGTCTGGGAACATAGCACCGTAGGCAACCCCACGTTCAAGCAAGCGACCAAAGGTTCCACCACCGATGACTTGCTCGTGACCTTTAAGACCAGTTTGTTTTTCATAAACATTCAACAAGGTTTGCACAAGTGGATCTTCCATTGGCACATAGTGAGGCGTGTGACCGTGTTCAGAAAGGCTAACAGAAGCAACTGGCAAGTTTTCAAGGATTGACTTGATTTGCTCTGGGCTTGTTCCTTTTGGATAGCGGATATTAAGGGCAATGGTATTATCAGCGCTTGTTTCGTCAAATCGGAAGACACCAGCATTCATAGAAAGGGCTCCCATCTTTTCATCCACATGAGCAATCTTGAGACTTTCACCTTCATGGTCGTTCAAGAGAATCTTACCAGCGATGTCAAGGTAGTCTTTGGCTGGACCAGCAAAGTCAAACTGGCTAAGGAAGAGGGCTAGGTAAGTCGCACCATTGACACCTGAAGCAGGCATAGCACCGTGGGCTGATTTACCAATAATCGTCACCTTGTATTGACCAGCTTCTTCTTGGAGTTCTCCTCTAAGTTTGTGTTCTGCAACAAAGGCATCTAGTTTCCCTTGCAAGTCAGTCAAATCACCTGAAACGACTGCTGTTGCTGATTCTGGTACCATATTTTCACGTAAACCACCTGTGAAGCTGTGAAGACGAGCGGCTCCATTGTTTTCTCCTGCAAAGTGGAGATATTCAGTAATATTTCCTTTTTCACCATTGATGATAGGGAATTCAGCGTCTGGAGAGAAACCGAAGTCTGGTTTCGCAAGTCCTACGTGCTCGAAGTAGTAGTCCATGTCTGCCCAGCCTGATTCTTCGTCTGTTCCGACAATGAAGCGAACTTTTTTAGAAGTTGGAAGGCCCAATTCTTTGATGATTTTCAAACCATAGTAACAAGCTGTTGTAGGTCCCTTGTCGTCCGAAGCCCCACGCGCATAAAGGCGACCGTCTTTGATAGTCGGTGTGTAAGGATCTGTGTCCCAACCGCTACCAGCTGGCACCACGTCCATGTGGGCAAAGATTCCGAGAACTTCTTCTCCATCACCAAACTCGAAGTGTCCTGCGTAGTTATCAACATTTTTAGTTGGGTAGCCATCACGCTCTGCGATTTCAAGGAATTTCTCCAAAGCTTTTACTGGACCAGGTCCAAATGGATGTTCAGCATCAACCTTGCTGTCATCACGTTCTGAGTTGATTTCCAAAAGGCTAAACAAGTCAGCCAAGAGGTCTTCTTTGCGTTTTTCTACTTCTGCTGTAAAATCAATTGCTGTCATATTATCTTCCTTCTATCTTTTCTCGATGATTTCATCTACTGGCAAGCGGTAGCTTGGTTCTAATTTTTCGTCCGTATAGCCTACCGTAATCAAAAGTTCTGGGCGGAAACGGTCTTCGATATCCAAAACTTCATTGACTTTTGATTTGTCAAATCCAAGGATCATATTTGATCCAATTCCTTGGTCTGTAAGAGCGAGAATCAAGTTCATGGCAACCAAACCTGCATTGAGAGCTAGGTAATCGCTAATCTGTTGTTCATTATAGCGCGCAAATTCTGCAGGTAAGTTCTGCATGAAGTATTGTAGTTGTTCTTCTGAAAAATTCTTTGCCCCGCCGACACGGGCAATCTTGCGTGCGCGTTTGGCTAAGTCCGTATCTGTAAAGAGGGCAATGGTCACTGGCGCTGATGACACCTGCTCAAAGTTCGAGCCATAAGCCAACTTTGCCAATTCAGCATTTTTCTCACGAACCACCACAAATTTCCAAGGCTGGCTGTTGTGGGTACTTGGAGCCAAGGTTGCAATTTCGATAGCCGTACGCACATCTTTGGGATCCACTGGCTTATCAGTGAACTGCTTAGTCGCATGACGTTTTTTGTTTAATTCAAGAAATTTCATAATCGATTTCCTTTTCTAATTCTACTGCTTCCATTCTACCATATTTTGAAAGAGCTTGCAGGGATTTTTCATGATTAAGATTTTTTATCACAGCCATAAAAAATATATATTGGTTCATCGGGAATGTTTCTGATAAACTAGCAGATAACTTACATTTGAATGGAGATATTATGAAAAAATTTAGCCTATTATTAGCCATCCTACCATTTTTGGTTGCCTGTGGAAATCAAGCTACACCTAAAGAGACTAACTCTCAAAAGACAATCGTCGTTGCTACAGCTGGTGATGTGCCACCATTTGACTACGAAGACAAGGGCAATCTGACAGGCTTCGATATCGAAGTTCTAAAAGCAGTGGATAAAAAGCTCAGCGACTATGAGATTCAATTCCAAAGAACTGCTTGGGAGAGTATCTTCCCAGGACTTGATTCTGGTCACTATCAAGCCGCAGCCAATAACTTGAGTTATACAAAAGAGCGTGCTGAAAAATACCTTTACTCACTCCCAATTTCGAATAATCCCCTCGTCCTTGTCAGCAACAAGAAAAATCCTCTGACTTCACTTGACCAAATCGCTGGCAAAACAACACAGGAGGATACTGGAACTTCAAACGCTCAATTCATCAATAACTGGAATCAAAAACATGCTGATAATCCTGCTACTATCGATTTTTCTGGAGAGGATATCGGTAAACGAATCCTAGACCTCTCTAACGGAGAGTTTGATTTCCTAGTCTTTGACAAGGTATCCGTTCAAAAGATTATCAAGGACCGTGGCTTAGATCTCTCAGTCGTTGATTTGCCTTCTGCAGATAGCCCCAACAATTATATCGTTTTCTCAAGCGACCAAAAAGAGTTTAAAGAGAAATTTGATAAAGCGCTCAAAGAACTCTATCAAGACGGAACACTTGAAAAACTTAGCAATACTTATCTAGGTGGTTCTTACCTTCCAGATAAATCTCAGTTACAATAATACTCTTCGAAAATCTCTTCAAACCACGTCAGCTTTATCTGCAACATCAAAGCTGTGCTTTGAGCAACCTACGGCTAGCTTCCTAGTTTGTTCTTTGATTTTCATTGAGTATAAGATATACTAAAAGCGATTGGACCAGCCAATCGCTTTTTTAGTTTGCATTGGTTATTTTAGGAAACTCTTACAAAAAATCAAAAAATTTCTTCACATCCTCTACATACCCATGCTTTTCTATTAAGCTTGCTAATAGTTCCAGATTGTGCCCCTGATAGTTGTCTTCTCTTCGTAGTTCTTCATACATTTCGATAAAGGGAAGTCCCTTGGACTTGGCCAGTTCTAACTCCGCTTCATAATCATAAGCGACTTTACGAAATAGGATATTTACCAATTCCCCATCTTCAACTTCTATCACGGCATACTGGGCACGGTGATTTTTTAACGCCTCCCAATTAAAATAGGGCATACCAATCGACCCTGGATTGATGATTTGTTGCCCTTGACTGCCATAACGAAGCAACTGCTTGTGGACATGACCATAGACTGCTACGTCCGTTTCCGCATCTAGGAGTTGGTCAAATTTTTCTGTATCATTCCCAACCAACAAGTCACCTCCATAATTCTTGTCAGGTAAATTATGAGAGAGAGAAAAAACGCAGCCCCTCAACTTCCTTCTTTTCCAGCAAAGGCAAGCTTCGTAGCCAAAGAATCGTTGCAGGATCTATTCGCTCCATCAAAAACTGGGTCATGCGCATTAACTGGATTTCTTGCGGATCTTCCAAACCATATTCGCCATCCAAGGCCTCAAGGACACAATCATCCCAATTGCCTCGAACACTGGCTGTGATAGTAAGGTCCTTTAGCAGGGCTACCAAGTCATTTGCACCTGGACCAGGTAGAAAAATATCTCCCAGAATCCAATATTCACTGACTCCTTGGGTTTTAGCATCTGTAATCACTGCTTCTAGCGCCGTCGCATTGCCATGAATATCTGATAAAATTGCGATTTTATGGTTCATTTTGGTTTCCTTCCGTTTGGTAATCTACTCTTTCTTCTGCCACTTGAAGCAAGGCTTCTGCCTCCTGCGGGTTCAACTTCCTCTGCACTGCTTCTGCGACCACTCTAGGCACACCGACTTCGACAATCTCATCCACACTTGCTTCCTTGATTTTGGTCAGAGACTTGAAATGCTTCATGAGATTTTGCTTGCGTTTAGGCCCCAGACCTTCAATCCCATCCAGTTGTGATGAAAAGGAATTTTTAGAGCGCAGTTGACGGTGGAAGGTAATGGCAAAGCGGTGCACCTCATCCTGAATGCGTTGGAGGAGGAAAAATTCCTGAGAATTGCGAGACAGCTCCACCACCCCAAGCGGATCTCCAAATAGCAATTCATGGGTTTGGTGCTTATCATTCTTTTGCAGACCTGCAATGGGGATATCCAAGCCTAGCTCCTCTTGGATGACTTGCTTGGCGATATTGACTTGACCTTGTCCTCCATCAATCACAATCAAATCTGGCGGGGTTAAACCATCACGTTGAACTCGGCCATAGCGCCTGCGAATGACTTCTCTCATACTGGCATAGTCGTCTGGTCCAACGACAGTCTTGATTTTATACTTACGGTAATCCTTCTTACTAGGTTTGCCGTTAACAAAGACCACCATGGCTGAAACAGGACTGGTCCCCATGATGTTGGAGTTATCGAAAGATTCGATACGAACTGGGGTTGGGATTTGGAGCAAACGCCCTAGATTTTCAATAGCTCCTTGGGTCTTTTCGACTGATTTTTCTAGCAGGTTGAACTTCTGTTCTAGACTGACTCGAGCATTCTTTATAGCCAGATTGACCAGTTGCTTTTTCTCTCCACGCTGAGGCTTAAGAATCTTAGTATCCACCAAAGCCTTGACAGCTTCTTCGTCAATATCCTGCGGAATCAATACCTCGTTGGGTACTAGGTGAGATTTTTCTTGATAGAATTGTCCTACATAGGTTAGAAAGTCCTCATCCGGATCATTATAATAAGGGAAAAGATTGACATCCCGCTCAATAAGCTTACCCTGACGGACAAAGAAAACCTGGACACACATCCAGCCCTTGTCCACATAGTAGCCAAAGACATCGCGATTTTGGAGATCCTTAGCCATGACCCGTTGCTTGGTTCGAAGCGTTCCAATAGCCTGAATCAGGTCACGGTATTCCGCTGCACGTTCAAATTCCATAGTCTGGGCTGCCGCTGCCATCTTGCCCTTGAGGTCATCGATAATTTTGTCATCCTGCCCTTTTAGGAAATCAGAAACCTCCTGAGCCATAGACTTGAAATAGTCCTCATCTTTCTTACAGATGGTGTGGGCCATACACTGGCCGATATGGTAGTAAAAACAAACCTTAGACGGTGGATTGGTACACTTACGAAAAGGGAAAATCCTATCCAGCAGCCGCTTGATTTCATTAGCAGCCCCCACATCTGGATAGGGACCAAAGTAAAGACCGCCGTCCTTCTTGACCTGACGGGTGATAATCAAACGAGGATAGCGCTCATTGGTGATTTTGATGAATGGATAGGACTTATCATCCTTGAGCATGATATTATATTTAGGCTTATTTTCCTTGATGAGGTTGATTTCTAGGAGAAGGGCCTCAATATTGGACTCCGTAACAATAAATTCAAAATCTACAATTTCAGACACCAGAGCTTCCGTCTTAGTATCGTGACTTCCACGGAAATAGGACCTCACGCGGTTACGCAGATTTTTAGCCTTTCCTACATAGATAATGGTGCCGTTTTTATCCTTGTGAATATAGCAACCAGGGCTGGTCGGCAAGAGCTCTAGTTTTGATTTAATCAAGTTGTTCATAGTTCCATTATAGCAAAAAAGTAGGGAAAGATAGTCCCCTACTCATTGGTCTCATATATTTTTCGAAGGTTTGCAACATCCTCTTCCTGGATACCATAAAAGGAACCCGCAGGTTGCATGACAGACTTCTCATCTGTATGGTCCAAGCCAATCGCATGACCCAACTCATGTTCTGCCGTATGGACAACGCGCTCATAGGAATAGCCATAGTCAGGATTGGACAGATAATAATGATTCAGACGCACCGTTACAGACAAGAATTGTCCTGTTAAGAGATTGGTCTGACTTTCCGCCTCTCCTGCCACAGGAGTACCTCCGTCATTCATCTCCGTAGCCAAGATATCTGCCTTGCTGGACTCGGTGACAATTTCAAAGTTAAAAGCACCCGTTTGATTCCAATTCTGAATCGCTTCTAAATAAGCTTCTTGAAAGCGTGAATCCATCTGGGGATCCAAGTAAATACGAGCAGAGGCCTGTGGCCACCTTCCTTCAGAATGCTGGTGGCTATCTGTCTGGTTCAACTTAGGCAGTTGCCCTGTTTTTTCCCATCGGTCGATACTTTGTTGACCAATCTTGACTGACCGTTCTGCCTGCTTTAGCGCTCCTTGAAAATCCCCGTTCAGATAGCAGAGAAGTCCGAAAGCAAACGCACATAAGAGCACAACTATCCAAACCAGGCGCCAAAACAAACGCCACACAAAAGAAAAGAAAGCCCCTATCAAACAAAAAATCCAGCGCATGTCTCTCCACCTTTCTAGCAAATAAAGACTATTTTACTAAATCAAGCTGAAAGAAAGCTAAATACTGGCTTTTTCATCTTAACGTCCTAATATTTTTTTGAATAACTGAATAGCTTTGTATTTTAAAGGTGATGGATGGTAACGGAAAGTACCCGCTTTGCGTACAATATAGCCATTAAAATTTTGTTTAAAACGCAAAACACCATCACTACCATCAAAAATCCCTTGAATCCCTAGGAAGTTGTATTTAGGGATCCCACGTTTTATGCTTTCCAACATAACATATTTCTGAAGCAAAGCTGGTGCATAAAATTTATTAAACTCAGTATAGGAACCACTAAAAAGATAGGTCGTTTCTTGAGGCATATAAATAAATAAACTACCTGCTAAGACAAGATCTTTCTCTCCATATTTTTCAATCAACTCTCGTGCTTCTGCTTTTCGAACTTCAAAGCTTTCATACTGCCTAGCCAATTCTTTGTGTTCTTTTTTCTTTTGTGCAGAATCTGGATATTGTTCTAATAAGAGTAGTGAGGTAGCTATTTTTTCAGATAATTCTTTTTGCTTATGTATTAAATTTTGTATATATTCTCCTAAATTTAGATTAGCAATTACAAACTCCGCTTGTTCTCCAAATGAATCATAAAAGTGCTCATAATATTCTAAACTTTTATCACTATATTCTCTACGTTCAGAGGTTTCTTTTGTTATATTCTTAAAAATTGAAAGTTCTTCACGATTTAATTTTTTCAACTGAATACCAAATGTATCAGCCTTTTTCACCAAAGCTTTCCCCTTTTTACTAAAACTGTTAAGCAAGGTCTTTTCAGTTAGCTCATTCAAATCTTTACAATATAACCAATCCGGTTCTCCACCTGGGTAACCTGTTTTTAAACCATCAAATTGATAACCTAAATCAGTCAAACCTTGAATAATACTTTTTTTCTCAGCATCTATTGGATTACCTTCACCATCAAAAGTTTGATAAGTTTCATAAGGTTTTACAAGCAACTCTAATACACCATTTTGCTTGGCATATTCTTTTAACTCCGCATAAAAAACTGGGAGAGCATCTTGTTGGGTATAAATCGGCCCCGAATTGATCTCCATATGTAGGCCACCCAGCATGGGCAAGCTATAAACCAGAGCTGCAACTTGAATTTCTCCTTCTTGTTTCAATGCAAGATAAACAATTCGAGCCCCTCTTTTTTCTAACAAGTCCCCCATCTGGACAGATTGCATAAAAGAACGAGAAGAGACCTGATCAGAATAAGCTTGAAATTCTTCTTTTGTGAGTGTAATTAATGCCATGTACTTACCTTCTATGATGTTTTGTTCTTAATGCCTTGCGAAAATCAAGAGCGATTCTTAACAGAGAATAAAGAGGATGGGTGGGCATTGTAAACTCACCCAAGTATTCTTCAATCGTTGGATTAAATTTTTCCTTAAAATGGTAAAGTCCACCATTGAGAGAGTTTTCAACACCACCTAAATTTTGCCACACCATACCTCGCTCAAAAGCATAGCGAGCTGTTTCATACCAAGCTAAAATTGGTGCATTATAACGTTTAAAAGCATCATCCATACCAGCATATAGATTAACAGAGGTATTACCAAATTCCAAACTCAAAGTAGCTGCTAAAGGAATGTTTGATTTTTCTTCATTCAGATATCTCTGCAAGAAATCTCTTTCTTCTACCAAACGCTCTTTTTCCTTCTTCTGGGCTTCTACTTTTGAAGTTCGAGTCGACTCAGTAAACGCTTCTTCCAACGCTAAGTTTTTCGCTAACTGTTTTCTAATTCTCGTAAACGCTTAGCGATATCCAGAGTAGCCAGCGTAATGTAGGCCTTGTCCTTAAAATTATCTAACAATTTTTTATAATAGGCTTCATTCCTCAAATGGATATCTTTTCGCTTCTCAGTTTTTTTCATCAAAAACGAGAAAGATTCTAACAATTCATCTCTACCAATCTGAATCTCTACACCCTTATTTCGAGCGGATCGAATAGCTTGTTTTGTTGACTTGCAAAGTTTATCTTCTGTAAAATTTTCCTTGTATACTTTTGCCTGAATACGAGGCTGAATGGTATCTCCCATTCCATCGGTCTTTCCTGACCACCTTACTCCCATTCTTTGCAAATTTTCAATAATAGCCATATTTTCAGGATATTCTATTTTTTCATGCTTGATTGAACTTTGCGATAGGCAAATACTTGGGTCAAAAAATCACAAAAATCGCTCTCTTGCTTCGAGCATAGGACTTAATGGATTGAAGAACAAAGTTCAAGAGTTCAGCATCCTTATAATCTAATACAGGACCTCTTGGGATATAAAACATTCTATAGCCTAGAGGAAGAGTTTTAATCAAAATACTAGCTGTAGCCAGTAATTTATCTCCTCGGTAGGCGCCAAACTTTTCATGTTGCCAATCAGACTTAACCTCTTCCCAAGCACTACTTTGTAATACATTGACTAATTCATGTTCTTTAACAAACTGATCATATTCTAATGTGGGAATGCCAATTTGATAACGATACATCTCTTACTCTCTTTCCAACAATAATAGAATTTAACTACTATTCTACTATTTTTGTTTAGAAAGTCTAGTAAAAACATATTTTAGTTTCTATTCCATAGAAGACATGGTTATTGAAAGAGTAATACAAACTAAACTAGCTTAATCTCTCTTCTAATTTGAAATCGATTGGTAGGGTTGCTAAGAACCGTTCCAATTGTTTTTCCCAGTAGTACCATTCGTGAGTTCCAGCACTATGGCTATAGGTCACATCAAATCCCAGTTTATTGAGATTTTTCACTGCGAGATTATTGGCTTCGTACAAGAAATCCTGCTCGCCACACCAAGCCCAAAGTTTGGTCTTTTTATCCGATTTTTTAGCCAGACTTTCTAGAGAATAAGGACTAGTTGTCCAATCTTTAATCTCCCCAAAAACACCTCTCCAGTAAGCTGGTGTTCCCAAATCTTGGCTTTCAGGAGAAAAATCTTGAAAACTAAGCGCACCTGAAAAGCTAGCTGCATGAGAAAAACGATTTGTAGCAAGAGCCAATTTGAAACAGCCATAGCCTCCCATAGAGAGGCCAGCGATAAAGGTCTTTTCACGCTTGCTAGTCATATTAGGGAAGAAGCGTTTCAGAACCTGTGGCAATTCCTCTGCTAGAGCTGTGTAATAGTCAAAACCATATTGGGTATCGGTATACCAACCGTTGCTGGTATTGGGCATAACAACGATGAGATTGGTTCCTCGGAGTAAGCGTTCTACGTTGGTCCGCTTGAGCCAACTATTATGATTACCAGACATCCCGTGCAAGAGGTACAAGACTGGAATGTCTTTACAATCTGGTTCTTCCACTCGATTAGCATCAGGATAGAGGACATTCACTCCCCACTCCATATCCAAAACTTGTGAGTAATACTCGATTTTCATTACTGCCATAATTTTTCCTCTATTTTTCTATAAGAAAAAGCCGAAATTCGACTTTCTCTCCGTTTATTTCATCGCTTATTTTGCTTCCATGACTACTGGTAAAATAGCTGGACGACGCTTAGTTTGATCAAAGAGATACTTGGTCAGATTATCACGAACCTTCCCTTTAAGATCTGCCCAGTCAAAGTCATCTCCTTGAAGATAGTCTTCTACCGTCTGATTAATCAATTCTGAACTTTCACGGAGAATATCACGGCTCTTCTTGAGATAAACAAATCCACGCGTGTGCACACGAGCCTTGGCCACAATTTTCTTCTCACGACGGTTAACGGTGATTGCGACGATGAAAATGCCATCCTCTGACAAGACCTTACGGTCACGAAGAACCACATTACCAACATCACCAATGGCATTCCCGTCAATCAAGACATCCCCTGCCGAAACCGCGCCAGCTGGGACAAAATCGCCATTCTCATAAGCCATGCTTGTTCCCTTTTTAGGGATGAAAATGCGTTCTGGCAACATACCTACTGCCATAGCAGCCTTAGCATGAGCATCCAACTCACGGTATTCTCCTTGAATTGGGAAGAGATACTTGGGTTGCAAGAGGTTAATCATCAACTGCAAATCACGCGCATTTCCGTGACCTGACACACGCAAGCTTTGAGTGATCAGTTTGACAACCCCGCCAGCTTGGTAAATCATGTTCTCCACACGCGCCATGACCGCCTCTTTGGCGATAGACGGAGTCGTTACGATATAGACCAAGTCACCATCCTTAATTTCCACATAACGGTGACGAGCAATCGACATTTTACGAAGACCGTTGATAGGCTCACCCATACGGCCTGTCTCAAGAATAATCAACTCATGGTCCTCAAAACGAGACATATCTTTTGGTTTAATCAAAAGACTTTCGTTAGCTAGAGACAATTTCTTAAGACGAATAGCAGTGCGGACGATATTTTCAATATCGAATCCTGTCAAGACCACACGACGGCCTGTTGCATCCGCAGCGTCAAACACCTGCTGGATACGAGAGAGGTTGCTGGCTACTGCTGCAACAATGATACGACCATCCCAGTCCGAAATGGTTTGAGTGATCTCGTCCCCAACTTCACTTTCGCTAGCCACTTGGATATTACTGTCCGCATTGGCTGAATCGCTAAGAAGAGCTAGAACTCCATCACGACCGATTTCTGCCAAACGAGCAAAGTCTGTGGCATAAGATTCACTAGCTGTCTGGTCAAATTTGAAGTCACCTGTATAAACGATGCTACCTTCAGCTGTCTTCAAGACCACACCCAGACTTTCTGGGATAGAGTGGGTCGTACGGAAGAAGGACACCACAGTCCCGCCAAAATCAATCTCCGTATCCTCATCGATAACATGAAAATCATTAAATTTCTTAACTGTGTCATTTCCTTTGACAAAGAGTTTTGCCAACTCAATGGTCAACTCAGAGCCAAATACAGGTACCTTGGCTTCAGCCAAGAGATAAGGCAGAGCACCAATGGCATCCGCATGGCCGTGGGTCAAGAAGACCCCAGCGATACGATCGCTATTTTCAAAAAGATAGTCCATATTGGGAATGACCACGTCCACCCCTAGTTGTTCATTTTCAGGGTATTTCAGACCTGCATCCAAAACGAAAATAGACCCATCGATTTCAGCGATATACATATTTTTCCCATTTTCACGGACACCGCCAAGTGTTGTTAAACTGATATTACTCATTTTTCCTCCGAAAGCTTAGTTTATCTTGATTATAGGGTTACTTACCCTCTTATTCTAAAAGCACTACTTTTAGCCGAATCTTTTCCTACCATTATACCATTTTTTTAATGATTTTCAAAATGAAGATTTGTTTTCAAAAAAGAGCTGGTTTCCCAACTCTTTCCTATCATCTACTCTTTTCCATTAAAAAGTCATAAATTTCTTGCACGGTACCCAGCGCCATCATTTCTTGGTCTTTGACGGTTTGTTTGAGATTTTGGTAAATCTGACTCTCAGCTATATCACGCTTTTCAGCCTCTTTATTCACTGTCATGACACCATCTTTGATGGTCACAAAGCCTAGCTCTTCAAATACTTGAATCATTTTGACCAGCAAGATTTGTTGGATATTGAGATAAGTAGCCAAATCCTTCAGTTTGTAGCGAATATCAAACTCTGGGAACTGGTAGATAGTCTTGTACAATTTTGCAAACTGCTCTCTAGTCCCATATCCCGTCAGATAGTAGGCCTTGTCAATATCATTTTTGAAATAGACCGCAGAGAAATTCTGCTTTTGAAAAATGGTCTTTAGCAGGGTCATATCCTCAGGAATTGTTTTCACAACAACCGCTTCACTAGTCACTAAATCTGGCACTTCTCCAGCAAAATCCAAGACTGGAACTCCCTCTGGCAAGGTGGCATTCTTTCCACGGATGTTAAAGAGCTGAACACCCTCCACGCGTGCATCCACCATCATCAACTGGAGGGCAGTTTGGCCATTCCATTGATTGACAGACAATTTGACTGCCAACTCTAGATTCTTGGTTTGAGCAAATTCTGTTGCCCATCTACCTTGACCGAAGGCCACCACTTCAAAACTAGCCTCACCCTTAGAAATTTTCAGCTTGAGATGGGCATTGCCTGCCCCCATGGTACGGGCACTTTCGACCTGAAAATCCTTGATATAAAAGACGGGTTTCTGGTTGTCCATTCCAAAGGGAGCTAAACGTTCAAAGTTCTTGACTGTTTCAAGACTCAAAGTCTCCAAATCCAGCTCTTCATCTAAATTTAACTTGTTCTTGCCAGCAGCATCTGCGCCTTTTTCACGGACATAGTCTTCCAAGACCTGAGATAAATCTGAGAGTTTCTCCACTTCCAGCGTCATTCCTGCTGCGCCAGCATGGCCACCAAAGGCGATAAAGAGGTCTCGATGGGGATCCAGCGCCTCAAAAATATCGATCGCTTCCACACTACGAGCACTACCCTTGGCACGACCGTCCTCTATATTGAGAACGATGACTGTCTGCCCTAGTTCTTCCAACAAACGACCAGCCACGATTCCTAGAACCCCAGGATTCCAGCCTTCCTTGGCCAAGACTTGGACCTTCTTCTCAGGGTCCACCATGGTCTTAGCTTCTTCATAGATAGACTGGACGATTTCCTTGCGCTCTTCGTTTTTCTGGTGAATCATGAGGGCAATCTCGTGAGCTTCCTCGTCGTCAAATCCAGTCAACAAATCAATGGCAGGATTGGGATCATCCAAGCGGCCCAAGGCATTCAATCGAGGAGCAATCTGGAAACCAACCGTTTCTTCTGTTACTTCGTTGGCAGCAATCCCAGCCATGTCCAGCATTTCTTGTAAACCAATGCGCTGAGTATGCCCCAGCATTTCTAGACCATATTGAACCAAGATACGGTTTTCATCCGTCAAACTAACCATATCTGCAATGGTACCAATAGCGACCAAATCAAGCAATTCCACTTGTACTTCTTCTAACAGGGCACAAGCCAGCTTGAAAGCCACTCCACAACCAGCCAAATATTTGAAAGGATAGTCCGCATCCGGATGTTCAGGATGGACAATGGCATAGGCATCTGGTAAGGTTTCAGGCATGGAATGATGGTCAGTCACAATGACATCCACTCCCATAGACTGGGCCAATTCAATAGCCTCGTGACCCGCAATCCCATTATCCACTGTCACAATCAAGGAAATTCCTTCTTGCTCGATAAAATATTTATAAACACTGGCATTAGGTCCATAACCGTCGGTAAAACGATTGGGCAGATAAACCCGGCACTCAGCACCAAGCTGTTCCAAACTTTCCTTCACAATAGAAGCCGAAGTCATACCATCCGCATCATAGTCTCCATAGATGAGAATATTTTCCCCTTCTTCAATGGCCTGACGAATCCGTTCTACTGCCTTGTCCATATCATGGAGCAGATAGGGATCGTGCAAGTCTTCCAAAGAAGGTTCTAAGAACTTCTTTAGACTTTCTTGGTCCTGAATCCCTCTTTCAAATAATAACCGAGCCACCTCAGGACCCAGTCCAGCCTTCTTGGCTATCTTTGTAAAATCCGCATCTTCTACTTGCGGGGCAAACTGCCATTCATAAGTAGGTGTTATCAACAAGACATCCACTCTTTCTAAGAATTCTATTGCTTCATTATAACATGATTTAGGCTTTTTCTCTATCCTGATTGCTTTTTTATAAAATTTTAGTGAATTTTTTCAGATATGATTTGACAAGGCAATTCTTTTGGTGTAGAATCATGTTATAAAATCTAACACAAAGGAGATTCCTTATGGCTTTAGTAGAATTTGAACACGTCGAAAAATATTACGGAGACTACCACGCACTCCGCGACATCAATCTCCGTTTTGAAAAAGGGCAAGTCGTTGTACTCCTTGGACCTTCTGGTTCTGGGAAGTCCACTCTTATCCGTACGATTAATGGTTTAGAGGCTATCGACAAGGGAAGTCTTCTAGTAAATGGTCACCAAGTTGCTGGTGCCAACCAGAAAGATTTGGTGCCTCTTCGTAAAGAAGTTGGCATGGTTTTCCAGCATTTTAACCTCTATCCACACAAAACGGTGTTAGAAAACGTAACACTCGCACCCATAAAAGTTCTAGGAATTGATAAAAAAGAAGCTGAAAAAACAGCCCAAAAATATCTGGAATTTGTAAATATGTGGGACAAGAAAGATTCTTATCCAGCCATGCTTTCTGGTGGACAAAAACAACGGATTGCCATCGCACGTGGACTCGCTATGCATCCTGAACTCCTCCTCTTTGATGAGCCAACATCTGCCCTTGATCCTGAAACCATCGGCGATGTTCTAGCAGTTATGCAAAAATTGGCCCACGATGGTATGAATATGATTGTCGTTACTCATGAAATGGGCTTTGCCCGTGAAGTTGCTGACCGCATCATCTTTATGGCTGACGGAGAAGTTTTGGTAGATACGACAGATGTTGATGACTTTTTCGACAATCCAAGCGAACCTCGTGCCCAACAATTCCTCAGTAAAATTATCAACCACGAAAGTGACAAAGTCAAATAAGGAGGCGCCTATGAAAAAGAAATTCTTTTTATCAGCAATATTGATTAGCCTTTTCAGCCTTGCTACTGCAAAACCAGTTCAGGCCGACACCAGCGTCGCAGATATTCAAAAGAGAGGCGAGCTAGTTGTCGGTGTGAAACAAGACGTTCCCAATTTCGGCTACAAGGATCCCAAGACAGGGACCTATTCTGGTATCGAAACCGACTTGGCCAAGATGGTAGCTGATGAGCTCAAGGTCAAAGTTCGTTATGTACCGGTTACAGCGCAAACTCGTGGACCCCTTCTAGACAATGAACAGGTCGATATGGACATTGCAACCTTCACCATCACAGACGAACGCAAAAAACTCTACAACTTTACTAGCCCCTACTACACAGACGCTTCTGGCTTTTTGGTCAATAAATCTGCCAAAATCAAAAGTATTGAGGACCTAAACGGAAAAACCATCGGTGTTGCCCAAGGTTCCATTACCCAACGCCTGATTACCGAACTAGGTAAAAAGAAAGGCCTAACCTTTAAATTCGTCGAACTTGGTTCCTACCCAGAATTGATCACTTCCCTTCATGCTCATCGTATCGATGCCTTTTCCGTTGACCGCTCGATTCTGTCTGGCTACATCAGTAAACGGACAGAGCTACTAAATGATAGTTTCAAGCCATCTGACTACGGTATTGTTACCAAGAAATCAAATACAAAGCTCAACGACTATCTTGATAACTTGGTTACTAAATGGAGCAAGGATGGCAGTTTGCAAAAACTTTATGACCGTTACAAGCTGAAACCATCTAGCCATACTGCAGATTAAGGAGGACACATCATGACAGATTTATCATCTTGGACTGCCTATTTTCAGGATTTTGGACAATTTTTCAATGGTTTCCTCTTCACCCTTGCCCTAGCAATCGGATCCTTTATCCTAGCCATGGTTTTGGGCATCTTCTTCGGAGCCATGTCAACCAGTAAACGTCCGATATTGAGAATTTTGGCTCGCATCTTTGTCGAGTTTTACCAAAATACTCCCCTCTTGGTGCAGTTTGTTATTGTTTTTTATGGCCTACCTCTTATCAGTGACCATATCATCATGATTCCCATTTATTGGACAGCCGTTCTCTGCGTGGGACTCTATCACGGTGCCTATATCGCTGAGGTGATTCGCTCAGGGATTCAGTCTATTCCTAGCGGTCAGATGGAGGCCGCCCTGTCGCAAGGTTTTACCTATATCAGTGCCATGCGCTTGATTATCTTGCCTCAGGCCTTTCGTATCATTCTCCCTCCTTTGACCAACCAAATCGTCAACCTCATCAAGAACACCTCTACAGTTGCCATCATCTCTGGAGTGGACTTGATGTTTGTGACCAAGTCTTGGTCAGCACTTAACGGAAACTACATTCCAGCATTTTTAGGCGCTGCCCTGCTCTACTTCTCTCTTTGCTTCCCTGTTGCCCAGTTTGGTCGCAAGATGGAGCAGGCCAACAAAAAAGCCTATTCACTTTAGGAGGTTACTATGGAATCCATTTTAGAAGTTTTGACCCCAGATAACCTAGTCTTTATCTTTAAAGGATTTGGCTTGACCCTCTACATTTCTCTGATTGCCATCGTCCTCTCTACCCTTATCGGTACGGTGCTAGCTGTCATGAGAAATGGCAAAAATCCTATCTTGCGCATCATCTCCAGCATTTACATCGAGTTTGTGCGTAACGTTCCCAACCTCCTCTGGATTTTCACTATCTTTTTAGTGTTCAAGATGAATCCACACCAGCAGGAATCACTGCCTTCACTCTCTTTACCTCAGCAGCCCTAGCTGAGATTATCCGAGGCGGTCTCAATGCCGTAGACAAGGGGCAGTACGAAGCAGGAATGTCGCAAGGATTTACCTCTGTGCAAATCCTCTACCATATCATTCTTCCACAAGCTATTCGTAAAATGTTGCCAGCCATTATTTCTCAGTTTGTAACCGTGATTAAGGACACCAGTCTTCTCTACTCTGTTATCGCCCTACAAGAACTCTTTGGAGCCAGCCAAATTCTAATGGGACGTTATTTCGAACCAGAGCAAGTCTTCAGTCTTTATATCCTGATTGCCCTCATCTACTTCAGCTTCAACCTAGCAATTTCTAGCCTGTCTCATATGCTAGCCAAACGTTGGCAACAAGCTGCAGAATAATACTCTTCGAAAATCTCTTCAAACCACGTCAGCTTCACCTTGCCGTACTCAAGTACAGCCTGCGTCTAGCTTCCTAGTTTGCTCTTTGATTTTCATTGAGTATAAACAGCCACTCTCCAGTTAAATTGGAGAGTTTTTTTTGATGAGAGTAGATATTTATAGACCTCAATTTGACACCATACTTTTTCTATGATAAAATGTAACAAATTTGTTTACAACAAATCAAATCTAAATGAAATGGAATTTTCTATGAAATCAATCAAAGGACTACTCTTTATCATAGCTAGTTTTATCTTGACTATTTTGACTTGGATGAACACTTATCCCCAATTCATGATTCCAGGACTAGCTTTAACAAGCCTATCTCTGACTTTTATCCTAGCCACTCGTCTCCCACTACTAGAAAGCTGGTTTCACGGTTTGGAGAAGGTCTATACTGTCCACAAATTCACAGCCTTTCTCTCCATCATCCTACTCATCTTTCATAACTTTAGTATGGGCGGTTTGTGGGGCTCTCGTTTAGCTGCTCAGTTTGGTAACCTTGCCATCTATATCTTTGTCAGTATCATCCTTGTCGCCTATTTAGGCAAATACATCCAATACGAAGCTTGGCGATGGATTCACCGTCTGGTTTATCTAGCTTATATTTTCGGACTCTTTCATGTCTACATGATGATGGGCAATCTCCTCCTTACATTTAATCTTCTAAGTTTTCTTGTTGGTAGCTATGCCCTTTTAGGATTACTGGCTGGTTTTTATATCATCTTCCTTTATCAAAAGATTGGCTTCCCCTATCTAGGGAAAATTACCAATCTCAAACGCTTAAATCACGATACTAAA
This sequence comes from uncultured Streptococcus sp., assembly GCA_927910965.1. Classification (GTDB taxonomy): domain Bacteria; phylum Bacillota; class Bacilli; order Lactobacillales; family Streptococcaceae; genus Streptococcus. Next base: position 33,474 of record CAKMOM010000039.1, on the reverse strand, counting down.
GAAATTCAAATCCATCTTAGCAGACCTTTCAACTATCAATCAGGACAATTTGCCTTCCTAAAGATTTTCCAAGAAGGCTTTGAAAGCGCTCCGCATCCTTTTTCTATCTCAGGAGGTCATGGTCAAACTCTTTACTTTACTGTTAAAAATTCAGGCGACCATACCAAGAATATCTATGACAATCTTCAAGTCGGCAGCAAAGTAAGCGTAGATAGAGCTTACGGACACATGATCATAGCAAAAAGACGAAAAAATCAGGTTTGGATTGCTGGAGGTATTGGGATCACCCCCTTTATCTCTTACATCCGTGAACATCCTATTTTAGATAAACAGGTTCACTTCTACTATAGCTTCCGTGGAGAAGAAAATGCAGTCTACCTAGATTTGCTCCGTGACTATGCTCAAAAAAATTCTAATTTCGAACTCCATCTAGTAGACAGTAGGAAAGACGGCTATCTTCATTTTGAACAAAAAGAAATGCCTGAACAGGCAACCATCTATATGTGTGGTCCCCTTTCTATGATGAAATCACTTGCTAAACAGATTAAGAAACAGAATCCCAAAGCAGAGCTTATTTACGAAGGATTCAAGTTCAAATAACCACTCATACTCTCCTGGAATTTCCCAGGAGTTTTTTTACGCAACCGCAAAAAAACACTGCCAGATTTCTAGCAGTGTTTTGTGTTTCATTTATCTTAGTAGACTGTTTTTTCAGTTTCTACATCAAAGAAGTGTGCTTTGTTCAAGTCAAATCCAAGTTCAACTGTTGCACCTGTTTGCAAGTAGTCACGAGCATCAACTTTGGCAACAAATTCGTCTTTACCAACTTGGCAGTAAAGGTGAGATTCTGAACCAAGCAATTCTGATACAGAGATAGTAGCTTTGACAACTGATTCTGGGAATGTTTCAAGGAAAGCAGGTTCTGCATTCACGTCTTCTGGACGGATACCGAAAATCAATTCTTTACCTTCGTAGCCTTTTTCACGAAGAACTTTCAATGCGCCTTCTGGAACTTTCAAACGGAAACCGTCAGAAACAATTTCGACTACCAACCAATTTCACGTTGATGAAGTTCATAGCTGGGCTTCCGATGAATCCTGCTACGAATTTGTTAACTGGGTTTTTGTAAACTTCTTGAGGAGTACCGATTTGCTCAACACGTCCGATAGTACCTGTACCAGCAGGGTTCTTAGTTGCTGACATGATAACGATACGGTCTGCAAGTGTCATCGCTTCTGTTTGGTCGTGAGTTACGTAGATAGTTGTAGCTCCGATACGACGGTGGATTTTAGCGATTTCAGCACGCATTGATACACGAAGTTTGGCATCCAAGTTTGACAAAGGCTCGTCCATCAAGAATACTTTTGCGTCACGGACAATGGCACGACCCATGGCAACACGTTGACGTTGACCACCTGAAAGGTCAGCTGGTTTACGTTCCAAGAATTCTTTCAATCCAAGGATTTCAGCTGCTTCTTGCACACGTTTGTCGATGTCTTCCTTGCTGTATTTACGCAATTTCAAACCGAAAGCCATGTTATCATAAACAGTCATGTGTGGGTAAAGAGCGTAGTTTTGGAATACCATGGCGATGTCACGGTCTTTTGGAGCTACGTCGTTGACAACCACGCCATCGATAGATGCAGTACCTTCTGTGATGTCTTCAAGACCAGCAATCATACGAAGAGTAGTTGATTTACCACATCCTGAAGGACCTACGAAAACGATAAATTCTTTGTCTTTGATGTCCAAGTTGAAGTCTTCAACTGAGTAGTGTTCGCTGTTTGGATATTTTTTGTAAATGTTTTTAAGATTCAATTCTACCATGAGGTGAACTCCTTTTGTCTTTTGATAGTTTTATTATAAATGAAAACGCTTTACATTTCTATGGCAAGGTGACCAAAAAAACAAAAAAGTTCTGTGCAACTTGCACAAAACTTTAGAGAATATCTGGTAAAATCAATTGATAACACAGGATGAGATCAGTCAATTCCTTCAATTGAAGCCCTGTCAATTCTTCCCACTTATCAATCTTGTATTGGAGAGAATTGCGGTGCAGATAGAGTTGCTGGGCTGTTTTTGTTAGAACAGCACTATTTTCCCAAAGAGAGAGAATGATTTCCTGAATCTGGTCCTGATCCAAAATCATCTGGTGCAGGCATTCTTTAATGACTCTCAGGTCCACAATTCTTTCTCCTATACTCCAAAGATAGAGCTGAGAAAAAGTATGAACACCTTGGTGACCCTGACGCCACCAAGTCTTGAACAAATCGCGCTCCGCTTTGATTAAGTCTGGTAAGGCATGATGTCCTGTCTGAGACCAAACCTGACCTAACATGATTGACAAACGCAATCCAAAGTCATACTCAACTGCTTCAATCGTATCGCTTAAAATAGCTCGTACAGGGGTGTACTTATCTTGTTGAAGCACGAAAACGTAATCCTGAGCTCCGATCTGAAGCACTGTCTGACAGTTAGGAAAAAGAGTCCGCATCATATCCAACCAAGAAACCAGATTTTCCTGCTGAAAATAGGAAAGATGACAATAAACCAACTGAATCTTTTTAAAAGCTTGTGGTACCTGTCCCTTCCCCTCAATCAAAAAAGAATACCAAGGATTGAGCGAACGAGCCTGCTCCTGCTGGGTCAAAAGCGAAATCAACTGCTTTTCACGCTCGCTGAGTTCAGCTTCCTCCAGCAGAATCCACTGCCGAGAAGCTAAAGGTAGCGTGAGATAGCCCTCTTTCTCTACTGGTTGGTCTGAAATCTGAGCCTCAGGAAACCAGTCTTGTAGTTCTTTTGCTATCATGTCCTAGCCCTCCACTTTTTGGATGCACCACGAAATCAAGCTCTCAAGACGTTCCAGATTTTCAGTCATATGAAGATAGCCCATGACTGCTTCAAAACCTGTAGACATACGGTAAGTCACCACATCGGCATTTTTAGCCTTTGTGTGGCTATTAGTATTGCGACCACGTTTGTAGATTTCTTCTTCTTTTTCCGTTAAGACCCGCTCATCTAACATAAGGGAAATCAAGCGAGCCTGAGCTTTGGCTGACACATACTTGGTCGCTTCTTGATGGAGTTTATTGGGTTTGGTCATACCTTTGAGGATGAGGTGACGGCGAATATACATAGAATAAACCGCATCTCCTTCAAAGGCTAGCGCAATCCCGTTAATGAGATTGACATCAATCACGTGTCCACCTCACTCCATCCTTGGTGTCAAGGAGCTTAATTCCTTGAGCAGCCAATTGGTCACGGATTTGGTCAGCTGTCGCAAAGTCCCGATTGGCACGCGCTTCTTGGCGTTTTTGAATCAAGGCTTCAATCTCTACATCCAATACTTCCTCAACAAAGACAATCCCAAAGACTTCCAACATATCCGCAAGAGCTTCCTTAACACTTGCATCATAGTTGCCGGAATTGATCCATTTGGCCATTTCAAAGACTACTGTGATACCATTAGCAGCGTTAAAATCTTCATCCATTGCAGCCACAAACTTATCTTTAAAAACTTGTAACTCTTGGGCATCTACAGTTCCCGTAAATGGTTGTTCGTAAGTATTTTTGAGATACTTGAGATTAGTCTCAGCGTCTCGCACTGCCTTTTCCGTAAAGTTGATAGGCTTGCGATAATGTTGAGTCGCAAAGAAGAAACGAAGCACTTGCCCATCGAGGGTTTTAAGGGCATCATGTACGGTAATAAAGTTGCCCAAGGACTTGGACATCTTGACATTGTCGATATTGACAAAGCCATTATGCATCCAATAGTTGGCAAAGGTCTTTCCTGTTTTTGCTTCTGACTGGGCAATTTCATTGGTGTGGTGTGGAAACTCTAGGTCGGCTCCGCCACCGTGGATATCAATGGTATCGCCCAAAATCTCTGTTGACATAACCGAACACTCGATATGCCAGCCCGGACGACCAGGTCCCCAAGGGCTATCCCAAGAAATCTCTCCTGATTTGGCAGATTTCCAGAGGGCAAAGTCCACAGGATTTTCCTTACGAGCCGTTTCTTCATCGGTACGACCTGAAGCACCCAGCTCCAAATCTTCCAAGGTTTTATTGGCCAACTTGGCATAGTTGTGGGATTTTTCCACACGGAAATAAACATCCCCTTGACTCTCGTAAGCAAAGCCTTTTTCAATCAAATCTTTCACAAAGCGGATAATGTCAGCCATAAACTCCACTACACGCGGATGGCGAGTCGCGGGTTTGACGCCCAAGGCTGTCACATCCTCACGAAAGGCAGCGATGTACTTGTCCGCAACCTCCTGAGGCATGATACCTTCTTCCTTGGCACGGTTGATAATCTTATCATCAACATCCGTAAAATTGGAAATATAGGCAACCTCATAACCACGGTATTCAAAATAGCGACGAATCGTATCAAAAGCTACCGTCGAACGGGCATTCCCCACGTGGATATAGTTATACACGGTTGGCCCACAAACATACATCTTGACTTTGCCGTCCTCAATCGGGACAAATTCTCGCAAATCACGAGACATGGTATCATAGATTTTAATCATAAAATAATAGTCAGGAAAGCTAAAATCCGAGAACAGTTAGTTTCATCACTAAGAGTTCAATTGAATTTCAGTCCGAATGTCTCTACACTTCGGAATCCCTTGCTCCTTTCTCATTCAGATAAACCACCTGGGTCTGTTTGACAAAGCCAATTTTTTCATACAAGCGCTTGGCACCTACATTGCTATCTTCTACTGCAATCTGAAATTCCTTATCATTTTGCTCAATTAGTTGGTTGACAAGGGATTTTGCTAAGTAGCTTCCATAGCCTTTTCCACGTTCAGGTTCCGATATTGCTAAACCGTATAAGTAATTCGTATCGCTCGATAAATCAACCGTGCAAGTTCCGATAACCTGACCGTCTTTTAACAAAATATATAAGCGACTTTCTGGATCCTTCAGAGCTTCAGCGACATATCTATCCACAATCTCTCTAGATTCATGCTCTTCTGAGAATGCCTGAAATTTTAACTGACTGATTTGCTCCTGATACGAACTATCTGCTAACAAAACTTCAAGATTAGAAACCTTTGCTAACGGATAAGGTCTTCTATCCTTACCCAACCAAGTTTCTGTATCCTCGTCCTCGACCAATCCCCAGTTGCTAACAAAATCAGGATGGCGGTCTAGAAAAATACGTTCTGTCTGAAAAGTAACTGAACGAATAGGGAAAGAATCCGTTTCTTTCTCAAAACTAGTAAACAATGCACGCGCAATTCCCTGACGGCGATGATTTGAATGAACCAGTATCGTCACTTCTACATCTTGGTCATCAGCATAGACAGTTAATAAACCAACAAGTTCGCCTTTTTCATAATAAAGGAAAAAGGCGGGCATGTTTGGGTCATAATTAAGCATGTTAGAGAGATAGGGATCACGATAGGTACCGTCATAGTTTTGGCAACAGTTAATTAGTTTTTTCGCGTCAGATAACTCCTTTTGGCTTAACTTGTTTCTTGCTTGAATCATATAGGTATCCTCTACAACCCAGACGATCTGTGACTGGCTTCTTTAGCCTGCTCAAGTTTATTGACATAGTACTCTCGTTTTTCTTCGACTTCGTGAATGATAGGCTCATCCTTTTTACCATGTACACGGACAATCTTAGCAGGAATACCGACAACCGTCACATCACTAGGTACATCTGCCACGACAACTGCTGCTGCACCGACCTTGGCATTTTCACCGATTTCCACCGGCCCGATAACCTGAGCATGGGCTGATATGAGAGCTCCTTTACGAACAGTCGGATGGCGTTTGCCAACATCCTTACCAGTCCCACCGAGAGTCACCCCATGATAAAGGAGAACACCCTTTTCAACAATCGCTGTCTCTCCAATCACCAAGCCTGAACCATGGTCGATAAAAACACCTGAATCAATCTGGGCACCTGGATGAATCTCAATCTGAGTCCAAAAGCGCCAAAACTGGCTGTGCATTCGAGCCAGGAGTTTGCAGCCATGCTTCCAGAGAAAATGGGAGATACGGTGGGCCGCCAAGGCCTTTACACCTGGATAAGTCAGCAAAACCTCCAAAGTGGTGCGGGCCGCTGGATCATTTTCTTTTACGATATCAATGGTTTCGCGCCACCATCCCATACATTTCTCCTTTTCTTATTCTGAATCTTTTGGTGTTTCTGTAAATTCTTTCTTAGGTTTGTGGTCCTTGTGAGAACGTGGACGGTGAGGACGCTCAGACTTCTCACCTTTTTCATCATGCTCAGGTTTTGGAGGACGAGGAAGAAGAGCCTTCATAGAAGCATCAACACGGCCTTTTTCATCAATCTTAATAACCTTAACATCGACTTCATCTCCGATGGCTAGCAAGTCTTCGACATTATTGGTACGACTCCAAGCCATTTCTGAGATATGAACAAGGGCATCTGTCTTATCAAAGAGGTTGACAAAGGCACCAAATTTCTCGATACGAACGACTTTAGCACGATAAACTTCGTCTACCTTAGCTTCACGAACCAAGCCAGCAATAATTTCTTTAGCACGGTTAATAGCATCTTGGTCGCTAGAGTAGATAGACACATTTCCTTCTTCGTCGATATCAATCTTAACGCCTGTTTCAGCGATAATCTTGTCGATGGTTTCTCCACCCTTACCGATGACAATCTTAATCTTGTCCACATCAATCTTAATAGTATCAATTTTCGGAGCAGTTGGAGCCAATTCTGGACGAACTTCTGGAATGGTTGCTTCTATCACATCAAGGATTTCAAAACGCGCTTTCTTGGCTTGGGCAAGAGCCTCAGTCAAGATTTCAGCAGTGATCCCTTGAATCTTGATATCCATTTGAAGGGCTGTAATCCCGTCACGAGTACCCGCAACCTTGAAGTCCATATCTCCAAAGTGGTCTTCCAAACCTTGGATATCTGTCAATACTGTGTAGTTGTTACCATCTGAGATAAGTCCCATGGCAATACCAGCTACTGGCGCCTTGATTGGCACACCACCAGCCATAAGAGCAAGAGTTCCCGCACAGATAGAAGCCTGAGATGAGGAACCATTTGATTCCAAGACCTCCGCAACCAAGCGAATCGCGTATGGGAATTCCTCCAAACTTGGCAAGACTTGCGCAAGGGCACGCTCACCGAGAGCACCGTGACCAATTTCACGACGACCTGGCGCACCATAACGACCCGTTTCCCCCTACAGAGTATTGTGGGAAGTTATAGTGGTGCATAAAGCGTTTCTTGTACTCTGGATCCAAACCATCGATGATTTGAGTTTCTCCCATTGGGGCCAAAGTCAAGACTGAAAGAGCCTGAGTTTGTCCACGAGTGAAGAGACCAGAGCCGTGCACACGAGGAAGGAAATCAACAACCGCATCCAAAGGACGGATTTCATCGACCTTACGACCATCAGGACGCACCTTGTCTTCTGTAATCAAACGGCGCACTTCAGCGTGCTCCATTTGTTCCAAGATTTCAGCCACATCACGCATGATACGGTCAAATTCTTCGTGGTCTGCATATTTTTCTTCGTAAACGGCAGTAACTTGGTCCTTAACTGCTTGAGTTGCATCTTCACGAGCCAATTTTTCTTCTACTTGAACCGCTTTTTGGAGGTCGCTGTTGTAGGCTGCGATGATTTCAGCCTGCAAATCAGCATCTACATGAAGTAATTCCACTTCTGCTTTTTCTTTCCCAACAGCCGCAACGATTTCTTCTTGGAAGGCAATCAATTCTTTAACAGCTTCATGCCCTTTAAGAAGGGCTTCCAACATGATTTCTTCTGACAATTCTTTAGCACCAGACTCTACCATGTTGATGGCGTGTTTAGTTCCTGCTACTGTCAATTCAAGCAGCGATTGCTCTGCTTGTTCTTGGCTTGGGTTGATGATGATTTGACCATCCACATAACCTACTTGTACCCCAGCGATTGGCCCGTCAAATGGAATATCTGAAATAGAAAGCGCCAAGGATGAACCAAACATAGCTGCCATTGGTGCAGAGGCATTTTCATCATAAGAAAGCACAGTGTTAATCACTTGTACTTCATTACGGAAACCTTCCGCAAACATAGGACGGATTGGACGGTCAATCAAACGCGCTGTCAAAGTCGCATCCGTTGAAGGACGTCCTTCACGTTTCATAAAGCCACCAGGAAACTTCCCGGCCGCATACATTTTCTCTTCATAGTTGACTTGAAGGGGGAAGAAATCCCCAGTTGCCATTTTCTTAGACATAACGGCCGCAGTCAAGACAGTTGACTCACCGTAACGCACGACAACAGAACCATTTGCCTGCTTAGCAACCTGACCAGTCTCTACAATTAACTCACGACCCGCAAAAGTCGTTTGAAACACTTGTTTTGTCATTTTAATCCCCTTTGGATTGATGAAATTATACGCCTTGCCTACAAAAATCAAGATACTAAGCCGTAAAGCAACTCAAAGGAAAATAGGAAATCGAACGACGGAGCGACTGCTCCTAGGTAGATTTATCTTTTTCCACAGAGTTGTAGGCGTGTTCAGTTACACAAGATACCAAGGACGTCAAAAGCAAAGTAAAAATAGGAAACTGACGAAGTCTTCGATGAAGACAAGACAGTTTATCTTTTTACACAGCTTTTCGGCCGGGTTCAATTACACAAGATAGCATTCGATTGACGCAGTGTGCGATGCACATCAGGAAGTCTATCTTTTTCACTAGGGATTTAGCCCGTGTTCAACTATCTAGATACAAATCATTAGAAAGGTTTGATGCTAAAGCATCTAAGCCTTTCACGCTAATCGCTGTCATGCGATTAGCTAAATGCTTTACTAACTCCCTCGTCAAATAATATCGATTTGACTCGCTCGTGTCGCTAAATCTTGCAGTTTGAATGCATTGTATTATTTAATACCCTCATCTTTGTATCAAGTACGTACAGAGTCTATTTTATCATATTTTTCTTAAAAAGTGCGGTCTTTACCATTAAAAAGGAACCATTCCCCTCACCTGAGAAGAATGGTTTGCTTTTTATTATCCTAGAGACTGATGATTAAACAAGGCATGGGTTGCTTGGTGGATGTATTTTGCTGTTTCTGCATTGTTCATGGTGTAGAGATGCACTCCAGCAACATCTTGAGTTACCAAGTCCACGATTTGGTCCACTGCATAGGCAAGTCCTGCTGCTCTGAGCGACTCAGGGTCATGCTCATACTTGTCTAAGATAGCTTTAAATTTACGTGGAATATGGATATTCTCACAAGTCTTCAAGAGGCGAAGAGCTTGATTTCGATTCAGAATCGGCATAATCCCTGCATGAATAGGAACATCAATCCCAGCCAAGATGCACTTGTCTTGGAAATCATAGAAGCGCTCATTGTCAAAGAAAAGCTGGGTTACTAGGCTCGAACAACCTGCATCTACTTTCTTCTTAAGATTTTGGATATCTGAAATCTGATTTGGTGAATCTGGATGCCCTTCTGGATAGCATGCTCCGATAATATCAAAGTGAGGAGCTTGTTCCTTGATGAACTCGATCAAGTCAGTTGCGTAGCGGAAATCCTTTTGTGGTTCCACATCAGGAATAATATCCCCACGAAGAGCCAAGATTTTCTGCACTCCAACTTTGTCCAAGTCCGCAATGGTTTCAGCCACCTTGTCCTTGGTCAAATAGATGGCTGGCAAGTGGGCAATAGTCGGAATCGCCAAGTCATTTTGGATAAAGTCAGCCAAACGAACCGTCGTTTCCTTGATATTAAACTTATTATTGCTGGCAGTTACACTGATAAAGTGAGGAGCCAACTCCTGCATGTCCTGCAAGGCTGAAATAATTTTATCATTACCCACTGCTGGGTTTGGAGGGAACACTTCAAATGAGAGTGACGGTGTTTGGCGTGACATAGTCCTTATCCTTTTCTTTTTGATTTCATTTTGAACAACCGTTGTAGGGAGAAGTCTAATCTTACAATTTCTCACGCGCAGCTTTAGCTGCTTCAACAAGGCGAATCAAGCTTTCTTTTGTTTCTGGAATACCACGTGTTTTTAAACCACAGTCAGGGTTAATCCAAACTTTCTTGCTTGGTACTTTAGCAAGAATTGCTTCGATAGTATTATCGATTTCGCCTTCGTTCGGCACACGAGGTGAGTGGATATCGTAAACCCCAGGTCCCACTTCAGTTTGGAAGTTTTTCGCTTTGAGTTCGTCCAAGATTTCGAGGTTTGAACGGCTTGCCTCAAATGAGATAACGTCCGCATCCATGTTGTCGATAGCTGGGATGATATCTGTAAATTCTGAGTAACACATGTGAGTGTGGATTTGTGTATCTGGCGCTACTGTTGAGTGTACCAAACGGAAGGCAGGAATTGCCCAGTCAAGGTAGTCTTCGTACCAGTCGCTACGACGAAGTGGCAATTTTTCACGAAGAGCAGCCTCGTCGATTTGGATGATTTTCACACCAGCAGCTTCAAGGTCAAGTACTTCATCCTTGATAGCAAGGGCGATTTGAAGAGTTGAATCCTTGATAGAGATATCTTCACGTGGGAATGACCAGTTAAGAATTGTAACAGGTCCAGTCAACATACCTTTAACAGGTTTGTTTGTACGGCTTTGTGCATAGCTAGACCATTTAACAGTGATAGGGTTAAGACGAGTGACATCACCCCAGATGATTGGTGGTTTCACCCCACGCATACCGTATGATTGTACCCAACCATTTTTAGAGAAGAGGTAACCTGACAAGTTTTGACCGAAGTACTCAACCATGTCATTACGCTCAAATTCACCGTGAACAAGGACATCAAAGTCAATATCTTCTTGCCATTTGATCCATTCGTCGATCGTTTCAGCAAGGAAAGCATCGTACTCTTCTTGAGACAATTCACCTTTACGGTAAGCCAAACGTTTAGCACGAACTTCCTTAGTTTGAGGGAATGAACCGATAGTTGTTGTTGGAAGAGCTGGAAGTTTGAAAGCTTCTTCTTGGATAGCTTCACGTTCTGCAAATGCTGGCAAACGAGTGTAGTCAGCGTCTGTCAAGCCAGCGATACGAGCACGAAGTTCCGCATTTTCACCCACACGCTCAGTCGCAAAGAGTTCTTTGTTAGCTGCAAGTGCTTCTTCACCTTGACCATTGCGGATAGCATCCAAGTCACGAATCTCATCCAATTTTTCAACTGCAAAGGCAAAGTGGTTCAAGATTGCTGGTTCAAATTCTTCATTAGCAGTTGTAAATGGCACATGAAGAAGTGAGCATGAGCTTGTCAAGACAATGTTTTCAGCTGGGATTTGTTCAAGAACAGCCAAGCTCTTTTCGTAGTTGTTACGCCAGATGTTTTTACCATTGACAATACCTGCATAAAGTGTCTTGTCAGCTGGGAAACCACCTTTAACGAGTTCAAGAGTTTTCTTACCTTCAACGAAGTCAAGACCGATAGCATCTACTGGCAAGTTTACAAGATCAGCGTAAACGTCACGAACGTCTCCGAAGTAAGTTTGAAGCAAGACTTCAAGACCTTTTTTGTCAGCCAAAAGTTTGTTGTAAAGGTTCAAGAAGAGAGCTTTTTCTTCAGCTGTCAAGTCTTTGACAAGAGCCGCTTCATCCAATTGGATACGAGTCGCACCAAGTTCAGCCAATTTAGCAAAAACTTCTTGGTAAGCAGCAACTAAGCTGTCTACAAAGTCTTCTGCTTTCACGCCTTCTTCAAAGTCTGACAATTGAAGGAAAGTGAATGGACCTACAAGAACAGGACGAGTGTTCAATCCAAGTTCTTTGGCTTCTTGGAACTCATCGAAAATCTTGTGACCTGCAAGCTTGACTTGAGTGTCTTTTCAAATTTAGGCACGATGTAGTGGTAGTTAGTATTAAACCATTTCTTCATTGGAAGGGCGCGAACGTCTCCTTTTTCTCCTTGGTAACCACGACCCAAAGCGAAGTAGCGCTCAAGGTCAGACAAGTCCAAGTTTTGAACTGAAGCAGGTACCACGTTGAAAAGGAAGGCTGCATCTAGGAAGTTGTCATAGTGAGAAAAGTCATTTGATGGGATTTCAGTGATGCCTTTTTCTTTGACAATATTCCAGTGTTTAGCACGCAAGTCTTTTGCTGCAGCAAGGAGTTCTTCTTCTGAGATTTCTTTTCTAAGGTATTTTTCAGTTGTAAATTTTAATTCGCGGAATTCGCCCAAACGAGGGAAACCGATGATTGTAGTTGACATGATGTGTCCTCCAAAATTTGTTGTTGAAACTATCTTAACAGAAAAGAAATCATCTGTATAATTGTAAAAAATTAGGCTTTGATATAGTTTGAAACTATACCTCTGTTTTAAACAAAAGAAAAAGACCTGAGACAAATGCCTCAAATCCTTTGTGTAGCCTGTTTTATAGCTCTATTTCAGTTAGACGGTTCAAACGCGTTATTGGTAATTCTTATAAGTGACTATGACTTGTTATTAGAAAAGACTATAAGTCAATCCCCTTCTCTCGGAGATTTGCCAGACACTCCTTATAGTAGGCAGCGTCATGTTCGCTATAGATAGGACTAGTCAACTTTTCCTCTGCTAAGTCTTGATAAGGAGGGCAGGCCTTACCTCGGTAGTTCTTGTCCAGCCACTCTTGACTTACCTTATAGCCACGGTTAGCCATCTCCTCCATGATCAAGCGATGATAGGCATAGAGACAATAGGGCGAGTGAGTAAAGACATAGTCCACCGTCGCATGCTTTCTACCCCAGCCATTGCCACGTAGAGCGCAACACTCTCGATGCTGCCCCAAGAGTTGAGGACGGGGAAGTTGTGAAATCAAAGCCTCATGCCAAAGTCTCATGACACTCTCCTTTCAGTAAAGTAGAATTTTGAAGATAAGCATTTGGGTAACGTTCAAGCAACTCTCTCGTCTTAGTAATTACATCTTCCTTGGAAGCTTGAGCAAAGCGGTAGCGATCCAACAAGAGCATATAATCTTTACGCTCATCCTCTGTCGCTTTCTTCTTGAAATAACCCCAAATATGCTGAAAGGCATTGCAAACCTGACCTCTATGCTCAGGTATTTGACAGGCACGGTCAATCAGTTCTTGAACATGACTGACCTCCACCTGTTCATTCTTCAAGTATTGGCGAATCTCATTGTAAATATTGCTGGAATGGCTCAAAACAAGGTATTTGTTTCTCGCCCAGAGTTGTTGGCAAAGGGCACGTTGATTGTTATTATTCATAACTGACATTATACCATGTTTGGTTTCAAAAAAATCTATTCCTACCTTATACTCTTATAAAATTGCCTCTTTTAAAGCTGCTTGAAGTTCTTCATCTACTGCGTATATATACAGTCCATTTACTCCTCTTGTTAGTAAAACATTTAATTCATTTTTTAAAAGATCTACACCAAAGTTTCTCATTTCACCATTGTCGAGTTTTCTATTTTGGACTGCACCTTTATTTTTACTAGCAGAAATATCGAACTTAATTTCACCATTTCTATATTTGACTGATGGACCAATAATTACCCCAGCGTAATTCAAATCAAAACCTTGAACAGTAAAAGTTGAACCTACTTCATTAATTGTTTGTGGTTGTTCAATCCAAGAAAGTTTAGAGTCTTTTTTATCCCTATGTAATTCTCTATTCCAAGGACACGACCAGTCGTCTATTTCCACACACCAATAGTCTTTATCTATTGGTTTAGATTGACTACTATAATCCCAATCATAGGTTGCTATTAACCTAGAAATTCCTAAGTGTTGATTCTTATCTTTTAATTTAATAGCATCTTGTAATTCCTTGGGGGAATTAAATATTTGGATATCATAGTTCTTGTCTTTTTTTAACTTAGTAATTATTCTTTCATCTACTATTTTTCTAATCCAACTGACTGTTGATTCGCTAGCTTTTATACGCATTTGATTGTTTAGTTCTATTAAATTAAATTGCCAGATTGTTTTGCATGATGTTGTAAAGTTAAAAATGAATCATCGACCCAGATTTGGGACTTATTCATTATTTGATTATCATCGTAAACTAGAACGACTACTTTAGATTTTGAAAGAATATCCTTTAAATGATTGCCACCTTGATAAGCTTGGTTTTTTGCTGTCAAAAGTAAGTGCCCTTCATCAATAACGACTATACCAGCATCTACATCTTGTTTTTTCAGTGCATTTAGAAACTGGGTTGGTTTCATAGTAACATCAAGATTTAACCCACTTTTCCACTCAAGTTTTTTCTCAATTTCTTTATAGACACTTAATTGGTCGTCATGATTGACAACTAGATTTATAGTATTATTTTCTCTTATAAATTCTGTATCATCAGAATTCAATAAATCATCTATTAAAGAACTCATCAGTACCGTTTTCCCAGCACCAGCTTCTCCTTTAACCAAGATTAAAGTTCCAAATTCATTCTTACTGAGAGCTGAAGTAATTTTAAAAATGATTTCATTTTTTGCTTTTATTTGCTCAGTGGTTAATTTATGAAAAGGTGAGGATTTGAAAATAGCAGAATTTCTAACAATACTTTCAGCAGGAAATAAAAATTGATTTTTTTTATTTAATGAACGCCAAATTTTTGAAAAAATTGAATCTAACTCATCGGATGTATAATATTCATTTTGAGGATTTCCTCTTCTATTTTGTACCCTGGTTACATTATCGACACTTGATAAATATAACATTAAGCGATTTTCTATATCTAGAGTTAACGACTTATTAAAATGATTGTGACCAATTACAAACATCTTCGTTGTCGAAGATGTTGCAAAATCTCTCCAATCATCTCTATTTTCTTTTTTTATATCGTCAATTAAGTGTTGACTTGTTCGCCGAATTATATCAGTTGTTTCTCCTATGTACACACTAAATCGATTCTTTTTCTCATCGTTAACAATATAAACTACCGGATAATCAAATAAAAATTTTAAATCATTTTTATTTTCATTAAATTTAAGTTGGTTTTTAAGTTTCACCAACGAGTTACTGGTATAATCTATTTCTCTAACAATTGGACTTTGTATTTTTACCATTATTTCTCCAACTCAGTGTATTTTTTGCTATTACCTCTGCTCAAGTTAACTGGATATTTCATATTGTTAGAGATAAGTTTATCATCAATAATCTTATTTACATCAAGTTGTAAATTATCAGCTAACATAAAACTATAAATTAAAACATCTGCCAACTCTTCAGCAATTTTATCTAATGAATGGCTGACAACTTCATCTGGCTGTTTCCATTGGAACAATTCTAAAAGTTCACTAGCTTCCAATGAAATGGATATAGCTAAATCTTTTTCATTATGAAATTTTCTCCAATCCCGATCATCTCTAAATTTATTAATTTTATCTATTGTTGACTTCATTTATTTTCTCCGATATAAATTTACTTATACACATTATATCATGAAACCCGTTCTTAAATTTTATAATTGGAATAAAATTAGGTTTAAATTCTTGAGCTTCACTCTAATCCAAAAGCAATACATTTCCCCTTTCTCCTCCAAAATATGGTATAGTAGAACTATACTATCTATGAGGAGTTTACATGTTACAGGATAAACAAATGAAAGCTGTTTCTCCCCTTCTGCAGCAAGTTATCAACATCTCATCGATTGTCGGTGGGGTTGGGAGTTTGATTTTCTGTATTTGGGCTTATCAGGCTGGGGTTTTACAGTCTAAGGAGACCCTCTCTGCCTTTATCCAGCAGGCTGGTATCTGGGGTCCACCTCTCTTTATCTTTTTACAGATTTTACAGACTGTCGTCCCTATCATTCCTGGGGCCTTGACCTCTGTGGCTGGGGTCTTTATCTATGGTCACATCATCGGGACTATCTACAACTATATCGGTATTGTGATTGGCTGTGCCATTATCTTTTATCTGGTGCGCCTCTATGGGGCCGCCTTTGTCCAGTCTGTCGTCAGCAAGCGCACCTATGACAAGTATATCGGTTGGTTGGATAAGGGCAATCGTTTTGACCGTTTCTTTATCTTTATGATGATTTGGCCCATTAGTCCAGCTGACTTTCTCTGTATGCTGGCTGCCCTGACCAAGATGAGTTTCAAGCGCTATATGACCATCATCATTCTGACCAAGCCCTTTACCCTCGTGGTTTATACCTACGGTCTGACCTATATTATTGACTTTTTCTGGCAAATGCTTTGACACATAAAAAATCCGTTTGGTTTCCCAAGCGGATTTTGTGTTTTATTTTGAAACTTCTTTTGCAAGGACAAAGTTCCCAAGTGTAGCAGAACCATTTTCTGCAACTGCTGGTGTTACGATATAATCACGCACATCAGGTACCGGTAGGTAGCCATTAAGAAGAGATGTAAATTTCTCACGGACACGGTCCAGCATGTGTTGTTGAGCCATGACCCCTCCACCAAAGACAATCACGTCTGGGCGGAAAGTCACTGTCGCATTAACCGCAGCTTGAGCGATATAGTATGCTTGAACATCCCAAACAGGATTGTTCAGTTCAATGTTTTCCCCACGAACACCTGTACGAGCTTCCAAACTTGGACCAGCTGCATAACCTTCCAAACAACCCTTGTGGAAAGGACAAACACCGTTGAATTCTTTTTCAATATCCATTGGGTGTCTAGCCACATAGTAGTGACCCATTTCAGGGTGACCCACACCGCCGATAAACTCACCACGTTGAATGACACCTGCACCAATACCTGTACCGATTGTATAGTAAACTAAGTTTTCAATACGAGCACCAGCATTGTTACGGGCAACCACTTCACCATAGGCAGAGCTGTTTACATCTGTTGTGAAGTACATTGGCACGTTAAGGGCACGACGAAGGGCACCAAGCAAGTCCACATTTGCCCAGTTTGGTTTTGGAGTCGTTGTGATAAATCCATAAGTTTTTGAGTTTTTATCAATATCAATCGGACCAAATGAACCAACTGCAAGACCAGCAAGATTATCGAATTTTGAGAAGAACTCAATGGTTTTATCGATTGTTTCGATTGGAGTTGTTGTTGGAAATTGTGTTTTTTCTACAACGTTAAAGTTTTCATCACCGACAGCACAGACAAACTTTGTACCGCCCGCTTCCAAGCTTCCATATAATTTTGTCATAATAAACCTCTTGTTTTTATTTTCTTTATTATAGCATATTTCGAAAGTCTAAATTTCTCTATTTTTTAGATTTTCCTCTGTAAATCTTACTATCTAATAAAAACGAACAAACATATCATTTGTTCGTTTTCATTGTGAGAGGGAATATTGTACTCAATGAAAATCAAAGAGCAAACTAAGAAGCTAGCCGAAGGCTGTACTTGAGTACGGCAAGGCGAAGCTGACGTGGTTTGAATTTGATTTTCGAAGAGTATTAGATTTTCACTTCAATAACGGCATCTCCCTTAGCAACAGATCCAGAAGCAACTGGATTTACTGAAGCAAAGTCTGCAGTGTTTGTTACGATAACCATAGTTGTGTTATCAAGTCCTGCAGCGGCAATCTTAGCTGAGTCAAATGTTCCAAGAACATCTCCAGCTTTAACCTTGTCACCTTGAGCAACTTTATGGTTGAAGCCTTCACCATTCATTGAAACAGTATCGATACCAACGTGAATTAAGATTTCAGCACCGTTAGCTGTTCTCAATCCATAAGCATGGCCAGTTGGGAAGACGATTGTTACTTCAGCATCAGCTGGTGCGTAAACAAGGTCTTGGCTAGGTTTCACAGCGATACCTTGTCCCATAGCTCCGCTTGAGAAGACTGGGTCATTTACATTTGAAAGAGCAACAACATCACCAACGATTGGTGTTTGGATTGTTTCGTTTTGAAGGGCTGCTGGAATTTCCTCATTTACCTCTGTAGCTTCTTCAGAAGTTGTTTCTTCTGCCACTTCTGTTTCTTCTTTGTAGCCAAAAGCATAAGTCAATCCGAAACCAAGAGCAGTTGTTACTAGAACCATAAAGATATACTTGAGAAGTTGACCATTTATGTAGAGAAGTGTTCCAGGAATGATAGTAATGCCAAAACTAGTACCTGCCAAACCTAGGATGTTCGCTAACCAACCACCAGCAGCACCAGCGATAAGTCCCATGATAAACGGTTTACCATAGCGAAGATTAATACCAAAAATAGCTGGTTCAGTGATACCAAGCCCAGCAGAAAGTGCAGCTGGGAAGGCAAGAGCTTTAATTTTTGGATTCTTTGTTTTCACACCAACAGCAAGGGTTGCTCCAAGTTGAGCAGTCATAGCCGCTGTAATAATAGCATTAAGAGGATCTGAACCTGTAGAAGTTACTAAGTTAGATTCTAATAAGTTGAAGATATGGTGGACACCTGTAACGACGATGACCTGATGAACACCACCAAGGATTAATCCACCTAGACCCATTGGGAGACTGAGCAACCAAACAGTAGCGATTTTAACGTAGCTTTCAACTTCATGGAATACAGGTCCAATGACAAACAAGGCCAAAATAGACATCACCAAGAAAGTCAAGAATGGTACAAGGAGTAAGTCTAATACATCTGGGATACGCTTACGTAACCACTTTTCGAGCTTCGCACCGGTCAATCCGACGAAGAAAGCTGGTAAAACTGAGTTTTGATAACCTACAACCTTGATAAAACCAAAGAACATAATTGGCTGAGCATCACCAGAAGCAACAGCCCAAGCATTTGGTAAGGCTGAGTTAACCATCATCAACCCTAGAACCAGACCAATTAAAGGATTCCCACCGAATACACGGAAGGCTGACCAACAGATCAAAGCTGGGAAGAAGGCGAAGGCTGTATCCGTCAATACAACTGAATAAGTATAGAAGTTTGTTGCTTTAAAAGCTTCCGCAGTTGTTCCAAACAAAGCCAAAACTTGATCTTGAACAATAGCCCCACGAATTCCCATAAACAAACCAGTAGCAACGATTGCTGGCAAAAGTGGTACAAAGACATCACCGAAAGTACGGATAGCACGTTGGAACCAATTTCCTTGTTTAGCAGCTTCTGCTTTCATGTCATCTTTAGATGATGTTGGCAAACCAAGTGCAACAACTTCATCGTACATTTTGTTAACTGTACCTGTACCAAAGATGATTTGGTATTGACCTGAGTTAAAGAAAGCACCTTGAACTTTTTCCAAGTTCTCAATCACTTCTTTATTGATTTTTCCTTCATCTTTGACCATAACACGAAGACGAGTCGCACAGTGGGCAACACTGTTGACATTTTCACGTCCGCCCAAGGCATCGATGACTTTTTTTGCAATTTCCTGATTGTTCATTTGCAAAAATCTCCTTATATAAAATTTTGTTCTTGTTTGAAAGCGATTTTATCCGCCCTACGACTTTTATTTTATCATGTTTTAGAAATATGTCAAGCGTTTTGCAGAAAAAATGTTATTTCTACATAGTATCCTTGTCTTGGTTTGATTGATTTTGACTATTTTAACAGATATTCCTTAAAAAAATAAGTTTAAAATCTTTGTTATCAGGAATCTATTTCATTATCTTTCATATTTTTGTGAAAATTTGATTGATTCCCTGTATTTATTTTATGACAATCGTTTGACAGTTTTTTTCTCTTTTTTAACATAAAAGGCTTGCTTTTTTTCCCGAAAACGGTTACTATTAAAAGTGATAAGATTTTTGGAGGAATGAATGAATGGAATGGACAACTGAGCGTCGTTACAGACTTTATCAAGATTGGACGCAAGAAGAAATTCAACATATAAAGGAAAATATGGCACAATCTCCATGGCATACTCATTATCATGTCGAGCCAAAAACAGGACTTCTCAACGACCCAAATGGCTTTTCTTACTTTGATGGGAAGTGGATTGTTTTTTATCAGAACTTCCCTTTTGGTGCAACCCACGGTTTGAAATCTTGGGCACAGCTAGAAAGTGATGATTTGATTCACTTTAGAGAAACTGGAATCAAAGTTTTACCAGATACTCCATTAGATAGCCACGGTGCCTACTCTGGTTCTGCCATGCAGTTTGGTGATAACTTGTTCCTATTTTATACAGGAAATGTTCGTGATGAAAACTGGATCCGTCACCCTTACCAGATTGGAGCTTTGATGGATAAGAATGGCAAGATTACAAAGATTGATAAGATCTTGATCGACCAGCCAGCAGACTCTACTGACCACTTCCGTGATCCGCAAATTTTTAACTTCAAGAGCCAATACTATGCTATCGTCGGTGGACAGGACTTGGAGAAAAAAGGCTTCGTTCGTCTCTATAAGGCTGTCGATAATGACTACACAAACTGGCAAGCAATTGGCGACCTTGATTTTGCTAACGACCGCACTGCCTACATGATGGAATGCCCAAATCTGGTCTTTGTAGGGGATCAACCTGTCCTTCTCTACTGCCCACAAGGATTGGATAAGAAAGTTCTAGACTACGACAATATCTATCCAAATATGTATAAGATTGGGGCTTCCTTTGACCCTGAAAATGCCAAAATGGTGGATGTATCTGAACTTCAAAACATGGACTATGGTTTCGAAGCCTATGCAACTCAAGCCTTCAACGCTCCTGATGGGCGTGCCCTAGCTGTTAGCTGGCTTGGTTTACCTGATGTTTCATATCCATCTGACCGTTTTGACCACCAAGGAATCTTCTCTTTGGTCAAGGAACTCACTATCAAAGACGGCAAGCTCTACCAATACCCAGTCGCAGCTATCAAGGACCTTCGTGCCTCTGAAGAAGCCTTCTCAAACCGTGCCCAAACCAATAACACTTATGAACTTGAGCTCAACTTAGAAGCCAATAGCCAGAGCGAGATTGTCCTACTTGCTGATAAAGAAGGCAAGGGACTTTCCATCAACTTTGACCTTGTAAATGGTCAAGTGACAGTGGATCGTAGCCAAGCTGGTGAACAGTACGCCCAAGAATTTGGGACAACTCGTTCTTGCCCAATCGACAACCAGGCTACTACTGCTACAATTTTCATCGATAACTCTGTCTTTGAAATTTTCATCAATAAAGGAGAAAAAGTATTTTCTGGTCGTGTCTTCCCACATGCGGACCAAAATGGGATCCTCATCAAATCTGGAAACCCAACTGGAACTTACTATGAATTAGATTATGGTCGCAAAACTAACTGATGTCGCCAAACTTGCAGGCGTCAGTCCTACTACCGTTTCTCGGGTTATCAATAAAAAAGGGTATCTATCTGAAAAAACCATTCAAAAGGTCAATGAAGCCATGCGAGAACTGGGCTATAAACCCAACAACCTAGCTCGCAGTCTACAAGGAAAATCAGCTAAGTTAATCGGTTTGATTTTCCCAAATATTTCCAATGTTTTCTACGCAGAATTGATTGATAAGCTGGAACACCAACTCTTCAAAAACGGTTACAAGACCATCATTTGCAACAGCGAGCACGATTCTGAGAAGGAACGCGAATACATCGAAATGTTGGAAGCCAATCAGGTGGACGGCATCATTTCGGGTAGTCACAACTTGGGAATCGAAGACTACAATCGCGTGATGGCACCAATTATTTCCTTTGACCGCAATCTGTCACCAGATATTCCTGTCGTTTCCTCTGACAACTATGCTGGTGGGGTTCTTGCTGCCCAGACCTTGGTTAAGACAGGCGCCCAGTCTATCATCATGATTACAGGGAATGACAATTCAAATTCTCCAACTGGACTACGCCACGCTGGTTTTGCTTCTGTACTCCCAAAAGCTCCTATTATCAATGTTTCCAGTGACTTTTCTCCAGTCAGAAAAGAAATGGAAATCAAGAATATCTTGACCCATCAAAAACCAGATGCCATTTTTGCTTCGGATGATTTGACTGCTATTCTAGTCATTAAAATTGCTCAAGAACTAGGCATTTCTGTCCCGGAAGAACTCAAGGTCATCGGCTATGATGGGACTTACTTTATCGAGAATTACTATCCTCAACTCGCGACCATCAAGCAACCTTTGGAAGAGATTGCCTGCCTCACTGTTGATCTTCTCTTGCAAAAGATTGAAGGCAAGGAAGTCGCAACAACTGGTTACTTTTTACCAGTTACATTATTACCAGGAAAAAGCATTTAAGTACAAGAAAACTCAGACCAATTCGTCTGAGTTTTTTATGATCTTAAGTTTTCTAGATAACGCTGGGCAGTTTCTAAGTTAAAGGTTTTATCTGCGATGAGGCGCTCAACTAGAGGAGCTACCTCGGATTCACTAGCACCTGCGAGAAGTGCCAAGGATTTGGCCTGCAATTTCATGTGGCCTTGCTGAATCCCTGTACTCACCAAGGCTTTCAGGGCCGCAAAATTTTGGGCAAGCCCGATAGACACGATAATCTGGGCTAATTCTTTGGCAGAAGGATTTCCCAGTAGTTCATGACTGAGGGCTACACGAGGGTTGAGACCGATAGAGCCACCCTTGGTCGCTACAGGCATGGGCAGGGTCATCTCACCAATCAATTCTTCTCTTTCAAAGTCCAGCGTCCATTGACTAAGACCTTGGTAATGTCCATCTCGACTGGCAAAGGCATGAGCCCCGGCTTCGATGGCACGCCAGTCATTACCAGTGGCAATCAAAATGGCATCAATACCATTAAAAATCCCTTTATTGTGGGTAGTAGCTCGATAAGGATCAGCTTGTGCAAATTGACTAGCCAAAGCTATTTTCTCCGCAATCTCTCGCCCTTGATCCTTTTGGCGACTCAAGTAACGAAAGGCTATGCGACAGCTTGCTGTCACCAGAGAATCAGTCGCGTAATTAGACAGGATTCCCATAAGACTTTGTCCCTGACTGAGTTCTTCTAAGACTGGTTTCAAGGCCTCCAGCATGGTGTTGAGCATATTAGCACCCATGGCTTCCTGGGTATCGACATGGAGATACACAACGAGAAAGTCTGTTTCGCCTTTTATCTGCTCTACATGCAAATCACGCGCCCCACCTCCACGTTTAACGATAGAAGGATAGGCTTGATTAGCAAGTTCCAAGAGTTCTACTTTCTTGCCGTCAATCTTCTCTTGCGCTAAATCTGGATCAGTAACTTGATAAAGGGCTACCTGCCCAATCATTTGGCGCTCATGGACTTGCGCAGTAAAACCGCCTGCACGCTTGATGATTTTACTGGCATAGCTAGCCGCAGCAACCACGGACGGTTCTTCTGTCACATAGGGAACTGTGTATTCCTGACCGTTAACGAGAACCTCTGGGACCAACGAATAAGGCAGAGAAAAAGTTCCCACTACATTCTCACTCAGCTGGTCAGCCACAGTCACACTTATCTGTTCATCCTGCTCCAAACTCTCTTGTCTCTCAGGACTAAGGAGCGCCTGAGCTTTAAAAGCTCGAGGCGCTCTTGGTATGATTTTTTAGAAAATCCATTCCAACTTATCTTCATTATTTTTCAACCTTGCTATAACGGCGTTGGTGGTCCACAATTTCAACCAAGGCAAAATCTTGATTTTCATAGCCAGCAAACTGGGCAGAATTTGTTTCATCTAAGTCTACTTCCTCAAAGAAGACTTTTTCATAGTCAGCAACAGACAGGGCAGTTCGTTGGTTGAGCTTGTTTAAACGGTCTTTATCCAGATAAGCTTCATATCCTTCAACCAATGCACCACTGAAGAACTCAGCTACAGCCCCACTTCCGTAACTATAAAGGGCAATTTTATCCCCAGCCTTCAAGCTATCTGTATTTTCCAAGAGAGACAAAAGTCCGAGGAAGAGGGAACCTGTATAGATATTCCCCACCTTTTGACTGTAGAGAATAGACTGGTCAAAATGCTTTTGCAAGAGGTCTTTTTTCTCTTGAGGCAGGCTCTTATCCATGATTTTTTTCAAGCCTTTTAGCGCTAATTTAGGATAAGGCAAGTGGAAGCAAACAGCTGCAAAATCATCCAAAGTAAGCTGGTAGCGTTTTTGATATTCAAGCCAAGTCGTTTTCAAACTATCCAAGTATTGCTGGGTAGAATAGACACCATTTACATAAGGAGTTGTTGAGTAATTTGGACGCCAGAAATCCATGATGTCACGAGTCTGAGCCACATTGTCGTTATTAAAGGCCATAATGCGTGGATTCTGTGTAATCAACATGGCCACACTTCCAGCACCCTGAGTGGGTTCTCCAGGTGTTTCAATACCATATTTGGCAATATCACTGGCAATAACTAAAACTTTGGACTCTGGAGAATTTTCCACATGCAATTTGGCATAATGAAGGGCCGCTGTCGCTCCATAACAAGCTTCTTTAATCTCGAAACTACGAGCAAAGGGCTGGATGCCCAGCAAACCATGCACAAAGACGGCCGCAGCTTTACTCTGGTCAATTCCTGACTCAGTCGCCACAATGACCATATCGATTTCTGCTCTTTCTTGCTCAGTTAAAATAGAATCACTTGCACTGGCTGCCAAGGTCACGATATCCTCAGTTAGAGGCGCAATACTCAATTCCTTGAGTAAGAGTCCTTTACTTAATTTTTCAGGGTCAATTCCCCTCGCTTCTGCTAAGTCTTGTAATTTCAAGACATATTGACTGGTCGCAAAACCAATCTTATCAATACCGATTGTCATATTTACCTCTGTTTTATCATTCATTGTAAAAAATCGTTCTATACTATTTTATCACAAATAGCAGTAAAAGAGAGAAAAAAAGACTTGATTCACCAAATCAAGTCCCTTATTATTCTAACCATTATGCTGTTTTCGTAAGTGAGAATAAAGTCTGAGAATCACTGTTCCACTAGCCATTCCAATGGAAATCACCAAAGCCAACATAACAACTAAGGTTGCACTAGCAATGGCATGACTGTAATCTCCCGTCACAAAAAAGGCAGTTGTCCGATAGGAGAGATAACCCGGAACCAGAGGTGCCAAGATGGCCAAGATAAAGACCACAGCAGGTGTCTTATAAAGAATACTTAAAATCTGGCTGACACAAGAACCGATAATGGCTGCAATAAAAGTAGCCACAATAACATTGGTCGGTTCCTTGAGCAAAAGATAAATTAGCCAGACAGCCATGCCCAAAATTCCTCCTGGTAAGAGCATAGAACGTTGCACATTGAGTACGATTAAAAAAAGTGATGATAGCAAGAAGACTTGCTACTGCTTGTAATAAAAAGGTTGTTAGTGTCATATTAATTCATCAATACCAAGGCGACAGAAGTTCCTGCCCCTAAAGCAAGGGTAATGAGCAGGGATTCAAACATCTTACTCATACCAGAGTTTATGTGGTTGGTCATAATATCACGAACCGCATTGGTCAAGGCAATTCCTGGTACAAAAGGCATGACCGCGCCAGCTATAATCAAATCTGCCGTTGAAGGAAAGCCTGTGTAGCGAGCCCAAAACTGGGCAATCATCCCAAATACAAAGGCTCCAGCAAAGGCCGTCACAAAAGGAATTCGGATAAATTTTTCCACATAAAGGGAAAATGCAAAACCAAATAAGGTAGCCACTCCTGCCCCAAGTGCATCGTAGATATTTCCACTAAACATAATTGAAAAGAAAGGGGCGCTAAAGGTCGCAGCCAAAGTTACCTGCAACTTAGTATAGGGAAGAGGTTGAGCTTGCAAGGCCGTCAATTGCTTGAAGGCCGTCTCTAAATCCAGCTTTCCCCCTACCAACTGACGAGAAATCTGGTTGACATCGCAGACTTTTTCAATATTATAAGAAGAGGAAGTCACACGTTTCATTCGCGAAATATTGGTATTTTCAATGGAGAAAAAGATTGCGGCAGGCATAGCCAGAACATTGCAATCCAAAATTCCCTGCGAATGCGCAATACGAATCATGGTATCTTCTACACGATGAATCTCTGAACCACTTTTAAGGAGAATGGTTCCTGCTAACATAATCACATCGATGACGGCATTTAATTCTCTTGATTCTTCCATGCGTTCCTCCTTTTATCAACTCCCTCTATTCTATCACAAATCTGGAGTCAAAAAAATCTTTGCCATGAAATCATGACAAAGATTCGTTTAATCACGAGAATTTTCGTGGTTTCCTTCACTATTTGGTTGACTCGGAGTAGGAACCGTTCCTTGTTGATTCCCTTGCTGGCCACCTTGTTGATTCCCTTGATTTGGAGTAGTAGGTGAACCTTGGTTACCACGTTGAACTGACGTTGAAGAGGAACTTGACGGTGGTGTTTTGGGTTTATAAATAGAAATTTTAACACGAGTAGTGCTCAAGTCTACTTTTTCGCCTGCTTTTGGACTTTGCTCTACAACAGTCCCCTCAGCAGTTCCTTCAGGAGCTTTAGAAACTTCTACAACTTCGATATTAGCTTTTTTAATGTCATATATCTCTGTAAGATTATTGACTGCAAATTCTCGGCTAGAACCAATATAGCTTGGCATTGAAATAGAATTTACTTTTTTAGCAACTGTCAAAACTATTTGAGTTGCCTTGCTAAGATCATAGGTTGTTCCCTCCGGTAAACTTTGTTTCATGATTGTACCGGGTTCGATTTCGTTGGATTCTTCTTCCTCAATCTTAATCAGATTTTCTGGAACCTTCTTGCCCTTCAATTCTGCCACTACATCACTGGACTTTCTTCCAAGATAATTTCCAAGTTGGAAGGATTGCTGACCAGAAGACACAATCAAATTAATTTTTGTTCCTTCTTTGCGTGTCGTACCAGCGTCAGGATCGGTACGAATAACACGACCTTCTTCAACCTTATCACTAGCCTCTGTTTTTTCTTCACCAACCTCAAAATTGGCTTTCTTAAGCGCTTCTTTAGCTTCCGCAACCGTCTGACCTGCCACCTTTGGAACGGCAATGGTAGCGGGCGTTCTATATAAAATCCATACCAAAGATGCCACAACCAACAAGAAGGTCGCAAATAAAATTGGATAACGTGCTTTCATACGACGGCGTTTGGTTGGCTTTGGACTAGGTACTGGTTTTTCTGTCTGATGAGGCTGGGGCTTAGGTTGAGGTCTTCCCTCTTGTACCGGAGCTTTAGGAATAGAAGTCAAGGTACTTTGTGGAACTTTAGGAAGAGTTTTAGTATCTGCCTTAGTCGCATCTTCAAAGACTAGCTTTGGTTCATTACGACGATTATAAGACAAACTACTCGACAAATCCACATACATTTCAGCGACTGATTTGTAGCGATCTGTCAATTTCTTAGCAGTTGCCTTGATAACAACATTTTCTAAAGCCTGAGGCACAGATGGATTTTCAGCTATAATCGACGGCAGAGGTTTCTGGAAATGCTGGAGGGCGATGGTCACTGCACTATCCCCATCGTAAGGAATATGACCTGTCAGCATCTCATAGAAAATAATCCCCATGGCATAGATATCACTCTGCACAGTTGCTTTAGAACCACGCGCCTGCTCTGGCGATAAATAATGAACGGAACCTAGCATTGAGTTGGTCTGAGTCAAACTTGTCTCTGCAAAGGCTACTGCAATCCCAAAGTCTGTAACTTTGGCAGTCCCATCTGGGGTCAAAAGGATATTTTGCGGTTTCAAATCCCTGTGAACAATTCCTCGAGTATGGGCTAAGCGCATAGCCAAGAGGATTTGTCCCATGATTCGAACCGCTTCTTCATTTGAAAGAGGGTGATGTTCCTTGATATAGCGTTTGAGGTCTAATCCAGCAACATATTCCATTGCGAGATACTGTTGTCCCTCTTCTTCACCGATATCTGTAATCCGAACGATATGAGGATGGTCCAGATCCGCCATGGCTCTTGCTTCCCGCTGGAAACGCGCCACAGCAATCGGGTCTGTCTGGTAGTTGGTCCTCAGGACCTTTACTGCCACTTCTTCCCCGTCTAGAATCAAATCTTTAGCCAAGTAAACATCTGCCATGCCTCCTCGACCAATCTGTTTGAGAATCCGATACCGCCCGGCAAAAATCTTGCCGATTTGGATCATTCTGTTTCCTCCTCAGTAACAGCAATAAGGGCAACTGTGATGTTGTCTAAACCACCTGCATTGTTGGCAAAACGGATCAAGGTTGCTGCCTTATCTGCCAAAGAAATATCGCTGGTTACAATATCAGAAATCTCACTGCCTGAAATCATATTTGTCAAGCCATCACTATTGAGTAAGAGATAGTCTCCCGGCTCAAGGGTAATCATTCCAAAATCAGGCTGAATTTCGTCTTTTTGACCAATAGATTGAGTAATAATATTTTTCTGTGGATGGCTAGCAGCTTCTTCAGGTGTCAATTGACCAGCCTTAAGCAATTCATTGACTAAAGAATGGTCGCTCGTTAACTGGTGGTATTCTTCTCCACGAATCAAACCGATACGAGAATCTCCGATGTGAGCATAAATAGCCTGATTATCAATAATGGCTACAGCCTCAAGGGTTGTTCCCATTCCTTTATAGGCTTCATTTTGTCCCAATTGGTTAATCCTTTGATTTTCAATCTCAAGGTTATTAGCAAACCATTCACGTACTTCATTAACTGTATCGATTTGAGTATCTACCCAAGCTACACCTAGGTCTGTTACCGCCATCTCACTAGCGATATTCCCTGCGCGATGACCTCCCATACCATCAGCTAGGATAATCATGGTACGTCCAGCTCTATTGACATAGTGGTTGACATAGTCTTGGTTATTTGTTCGTTTCTGACCAACATCTGTTAATAATGAAATTTCCATGTGTTAGTTCCTTCCTAATCCGATATCTTACGAAATTGACTGATGAAGAATCCATCACTTCCATACAATTCAGGTGTAATGAGAATACAACCATCTTTCACGATATCCTTACATTCATGTTCTAGTTTTACCTGCTCAAAGTCGGGATGACTTTCTAAAAATGCCTGTACGACTTGAAAGTTCTCCTCTGAGACAATAGTACAGGTACTATAAGTTATTATACCACCTTTGCGTAGTGTTTGACAAACACTACCTAATATTTCTAGCTGAATTTCCTGCAAGGACGCGAAATCTGCCGTTTCTTTATTGTATTTGATGTCTGGTTTGCGTCGCAGAAGACCAATTCCTGAACAGGGAGCATCTACCAAAATCTTATCAAATGAATCCTGACCAAAAAACTCATGCACCTTTCTGGCATCTAATTTTTGCGTTTGAACCCGATCTGCAACTCCCAGACGTTGGGCATTTTCTTGTATTAAGTCCAACTTATGGTCGTACAAGTCCAGAGCAGTAACCTGACCTGTCGTTAGATAAGAGGCTATATGGGCTGTTTTCCCACCTGGAGCCGCACAGGCATCTAGAACCTGCTCATCACCTTGTAAATCAAGAGTGGGAGCAACCAGCTGACTAGACTCGTCTTGGATAGTAATAGCCCCCTCTGAAAATAGGTCATGGCCTGCAAAATGCCCCTGCTCCTTGACGAGACCAAAAACAGACAAAGGTGAATCACTGGCCTCCAACAAGACTTGGATTTCTTCTTTTCGTCCTAGGTTCGTTACACGAATACTAGCCTTGTTGCGCACCAAAAGGCTTTCAAAGATAGCTTGAGCTCGCTCTTCTCCGTATTCTTCCTTGAGCTTGGCAACTAGCCAAACTGGAAGAGAATAGGCAATGGAATCACGCTTGTTTTTTCGCTTGATGCTAGCAATATCTGGCCAGCCTTCACGCAAGATACGGCGAAGGACAGCGTTGACCAATTTTTCACTGCCTTTTTTACGGACTTTGGCCAATTCTACTGCCTCATTGACCACAGCATGGTCTGGAATCTTGTCCAAATAGCGGAGCTGGTAGGCACTCATGAGAAGAAGGACATAAAGCCAACCGTCTAACTGGTCTCTGTCTTCGATAAAGTGGGATAGGTACCATTCCAGAGTCAGTTTACGGGCTACCGTTCCATAGACCAGCTCTGTCACCAAGCCCTTGTCTGCTGCTGAAAGTTGACTTCCCTTGAGATGCTTATTTAAGGCGATATTTGAGTATGCTTGATTGATAAAAACATCCTCTAGCACTGCTAGAGCTAGACTTCTAGCCGTTTCTACTTTTAGTCACCAAATCGTTCTCCTACAGTCAATGTACGTCCAACTCCGTTGAGGAAGGAAGCAATATCCATCTTAGGTTTACCAGCTGGCTGCACTTGTTTGAGGGATAGACCCCCTTCTGCCGTTGCGACAATCAATTCTTTCTTACCAATAGAGAGGATCTCACCTGGATTTCCCTGACCTTCTACTGGTAGAGCTTCATAAATCTTAAAGCGGTCTCCCTTAAGGAGAGTATGGGCAACAGGCCACGGGTTCATCCCACGGATTTGGTTGAAAAGTTGACGATTGCTTTTATTCCAGTCCAATTTTTCTTCCTCTGGCTTAATATTTGGCGAGAAAGTAACCTGACTTGGATCCTGCGGTTCAGGTTTGATATCACCAGCAATGTAGCCAGGCAAAGTGTCCAAAAGCAAATCTCGACCAACAAGAGCTAATTTCTCAAACAAGGTTCCAACATTGTCCTCATCTGTGATAGGAATACTACGACGAGAAATCATATTTCCTGCATCCATTTCCTTAACCATTTCCATAATGGTCACACCAGCTTCCTCATCCCCTTGAATCAAGGCATAATGGATAGGTGCACCACCACGGTGTTTTGGAAGAAGGGAGGCGTGAACATTGACAGCAAAGTCCATGCTATCAAGGAGTTTACTTGGGAGAAACTGCCCAAAAGCAGCAGTCACAATTCCATCTGCTCCTAGCTGCATAATCTCTTCCATCTCTGGACTTCCAGATAATTTTTCAGGTTGGTAGATAGGAAGACCTGCTTCCTTGGCAGCCTGCTTGACCGGGGGTTCTTGGATAACTTTTTTACGACCGACAGCACGGTCTGGCTGGGTTACAACGGCTAGAATTTCGTAACGATCATCTGTCAAAAGTCCTTTTAAGACTGTTGCTGAAAAGTCGGGGGTTCCCATAAAGATTAGTTTTGTCATATCTTCTCCTTCTTATAAACATTGCTGTGGCTCATGGTCAATGCTGAGACGGAGCTCACTATTTTCCCTTTCTTGAGTCAAGGCCAAGACCTGGTTGAGGGTCGGCCCCAGCTCATCTTCTAAACGGTATTTAATTAAAATCTGGTAATGATAGAGGTTGTGGGTACGAGCAATCGGTTTTGGCGTCGGTCCAAGGATGTTACTGGTTTCAGACAAACCTGACCGCAAAATGTTCATAACTTCATAGGCACGTTTGACAACCTCTTCTTCTTTCTTGTGAGAAAGGGTAATGCCAATCGTGAAATAATAAGGTGGATAGCCTAGTTGTCGTCTGATTCCCATTTCATAAGCGTAAAAGCCTTCGTAGTCCTGGTCTTTTGCAAATCGAATAGCGTAGTGCTGAGGATTGTAGGACTGTATCAAGACCTGACCTGCTTTTTCAGCCCGTCCTGCTCGACCTGCCACCTGAGTCAAGAGCTGGAAGGTTCTCTCAGAAGAACGGAAATCTGGTAGATTCAAGGCCGTATCCGCATTGAGCACTCCGACTAAGGTCACATTTGGAAAATCCAAGCCCTTGGCAATCATCTGAGTACCTAGTAAAATATCTGCTTCCCCTCTACCAAACTGGTCAAGCAGAGCTTGATGACTACCTTTCTTACGAGTCGTATCCACATCCATCCGTAGAATGCGTGCATGGGGAAAGAGTTCTGCTAGCTCGTCATAAGCCTTCTGAGTTCCCGTCCCGTAGTAACGAATACTGCGACTCTTACAGTTAGGGCAGGCCTGAGGAATGTCCTTCGAGAAACCACAATAATGGCAGTTCATGGTCTTGGTATCCATGTGCAAGGTCAAGGAAATGTCACAGTTAGGACAAGTATCCACGGTCCCACACTCCCGACACATAACAAAGCTAGAATAACCACGACGGTTGAGCATAAGAACCACCTGCTCTTTTTTAGCCAGACGATCCTGAATCGCTTCTAGCAAAGGTGGCGTAAAGTTTGACGTTTCATTTTGTCCGATATAGTCCCGAAAGTCAATTACTTGAACCTCAGGGATCCTAGCTAAAGGATTGGCGCGTTGGGTCAGACGTAAATGTTGATAAACGCCTTTTCCAGCCCGAGCACGGCTTTCCAGACTAGGAGTTGCTGAACCAAGTACAAGGGCTGCTTGATTATACTGAGCCCGTAAAATAGCTACCTCTCTGGCATGGTAACGTGGATTACTGTCTTGCTTATAAGTCGCTTCATGCTCTTCATCGATAATCATAACCCCCAGATTTTTCAGCGGAGCAAAGATAGCCGATCTGGCGCCAACAACAACTTGGGCATCGCCACGCTCTACCTTGCGCCATTCGTCATACTTTTCACCATTGGACAGGCCAGAGTGAAGAATGGCCACCTTGTCCCCAAAACGAGCGATAAAACGCTCCGTCATCTGAGGAGTCAAGGAAATCTCAGGCACCAGCAAAATAGCTGTCTTACCCTTATCCAAGGCCCCTTGGATAATCTGCAAGTAAACCTCAGTCTTCCCACTTCCTGTAATCCCTTGAAGAAGGAAGGGAGGCTGGTGACTGCCAATCGCACTGACAACCACATCACGCGCCTGTCTTTGTTCTGGATTCAACTCCAAAGGCCGACTTGCCTCAATGCCTTCAAAATACGCAGCTGAGCGTTGAACTTCCTTTTGGACTATGGTAACAGCACCTTCTTGCACAAAGAAGTTGACTTGCTCCCGCGAATAGGACTCTAACAAACTAGCCAAGGAAGCACTCTCAGGATGAGACAGCAAATAGTCTCTCAATTCCAACTTTTTCTTGGCGCGCGCAGAAATCTCAACACCCTCTAATTGAGCAAGATTCACCTCATACCAGGACTGAGTTTTGACCTTCTTTTGATCGACTGCCTGATATTCCAGACCAAGCAGACCTTTTCTAGTCAAATGCATCATTTCAGCTTGCTTAGCTAAATCTAGAGAAGAAAAGGCTAGCGAATCTTCTGAACCAAATAGACGCACTCGGTCTTCCTGACTCAGACCTTCCAGAGGATAGAGAATCTTGTCATAGCTGGAATTTAGAAATCCCGGCAACATGGCCTTGAGGATAGAGATTTTGTAGGAGAAGACAGATTTGCGAAGCTCCTCAGCCAGCCAGAGTTGTTCTTGCGTGAGAACAGGAGAAAAATCCAGCACCTCGACAATATCTTTTAAATCTTGCTCCATCTCTTCTTCATCTGCTTGAGACTCCAAACCAAGAACAATCCCTTGAATCAAGCGATTCCCCTTACCAAAGGGTACATGAACTCGCATCCCAACCTCCAGCATTCCCTCAAACTCCTCCGGAATCCTGTAACTATAGGGCTGGTCTGTCTGCATCAAGGGCACATCTACTATAATCTTTGCTATGGTCATCTTCTCACCTCCTCCTTGTCATACTCTTCGAAAATCAAATTCAAACCACGTCAGCGTCGCCTTACCGTACTCAAGTACAGCTTGCGGCTAGCTTCCTAGTTTGCTTTTTGATTTTCATTGAGTATCAGTACATTCTTGCAATTAGAAAAAATAAGATTGAGTCCCCCCCAACCTTAAATTTTTTCACCATCTTCTTTTTCTTTAGCGATTTGCTCTTTGATTTTCTTTTCTTTCTTCTTCTTTGCGGCGTTTTTCTTCTTCGATACGGCGACGAAC
>CAKMOM010000038.1:0-5987 GCA_927910965.1 uncultured Streptococcus sp. | reverse complement strand
AGTGTCGGACACGAGTGTATTGGATTTTGTGAGATTGATAAATTTGCTAGAGAATCTTATAAGTCCATTTTCAAACGGAAGGAGAAATTGAATTTCATGACATACGAGATGTTTCAGATGACGAATTTAAAAAACTTAGAGGGAAAGTCGATGTCATCTGTGGGGGATTCCCTTGTCAAGCATTTTCAATCGCAGGAAGACGATTGGGATTTGAAGATACTCGAGGAACTTTGTTCTTTGAAATTGCTCGGGCGGCCAAACAAATCAAACCACGTTTTCTTTTTCTTGAAAATGTTAAAGGCCTACTCAATCACGATAAGGGACGGACGTTCACCACAATTCTTACCACACTTGATGAGTTGGGGTTTGATGTTGAGTGGCAGGTGCTTAACAGTAAGGATTTTGGCGTTCCCCAAAACAGAGAGAGGGTGTTTATTATCGGACATTCTAGAAAGAAAGGTACCAGACTCCTATTTCCTTTCAGACGAGAAGGTCAAGCAACTAACTCTGAGACTTTAAAAACACTAGGGAATTTGAATCCATCAAAAAGTGGAATGAGTGGAAAAGTCTATTATTCAGAAGGTCTTGCACCAACCTTAGTTCGTGGAAAAGGAGAAGGATTTAAAGTTGCGATTCCTTGTATGACACCAGATAGATTAGACAAGAGACAAATGGTAGACGCTTTAAGGAAAACCAAGAGGCGATGTTTACTTTAAATACTCAGGATCGTCATGGTATTGTCGTTGTTGGAGATTTACCAACTAGCTTTAAGGAAACTGGTCGAGTTTATGGAAGTGAGGGGTTATCTCCAACACTGACTACAATGCAAGGTGGAGATAAAATTCCCAAAATACTAATTCCAGAACCAATCAAATTTCTAAAAGTACGGGAAGCAACGAAAAAAGGATACGCTCAAGCAGAAATAGGAGATTCAATTAATTTGGAAAGACCAAGTTCTCAGTATCGTCGTGGTAGAGTTGGAAAAGGTATAGCTAATACGTTAACAACTAGTGGACAAATGGGAGTAGTAGTTGCTAGTTATGAAGGAGAAGATAAACAAGTTTATCATGTAGCCGGTGTATTAATAGATGGACAATTTTACCGTCTGAGGATACGACGAATCACTCCTAAAGAGTGTTTTCGCTTGCAGGGCTTTCCTGATTGGGCTTTTGAAGCTGCTAGAAAAGTCTCTAGTAATAGTCAGCTCTATAAACAAGCTGGTAATAGTGTAACCGTTCCTGTGATTGCCGCAATCGCAAAGAAATTAAAAGAAATAGAGGAAAAAGATGAAAGCATTAAATAAAGAATCAATACTAGATTGTGATGAATTAGAAACAGAATTACATGATGCAGAAATCAAACAGCTGGATGAACAATTATTTTTGATACCCAATTATCCATGTGAGTTTGAAGTAACATTTTTTAGATGATTACCATAAAAAAACACAACTACCCACTATTTTATGAGTCCTATCTTCAAAACGTTATGGAATTCCTTGAAAGTCAAGACATAAAGAATGGGGTTGATGCCTTTGTAGATGATCATCAAAATCTCGTTTTTATTTTATATGGACAAGGCTATCGAGCCGAGGGAAAAGAGGGAATACTTACAACCCAAGTAACTGTAAAAGCTTCTGATGAAGATAAGAATCCGATTAACTTCTCAAATTTGTTAGATTCCTTAATTGTCTCAGAATATCAAATGGAACCGAATCTTTTGGAGGTCTCCCATGATTGATCTCTATCTAAGTAAAAATTGTCATAGAAATCAACTTCTTTTGGATTTCTTTCAAAAGTATGGCATAGAGGTATCTTGTCATTCAGTTTCTGAAATGACAAAGGACAAATTAATTTGAGATGATGAGCTATTCTTCAGATTGTTTTGAGTTTTTATCTCCCAATTTATTACGATTTAAGAATCGAGATAACCTCAGATTAACAGATTTCATCGAAATGATATTAAAAAATCCTGAACTAACCATCAGACTTCCTCTTGCGGTTTCAAATAAGCGAGTTTATCCAAATCTGAATCTGGAAGAGGCTAGAGCTTTATTGCCAAGAGATACGAAACAATTGATTTACATGGCACAAACACATTATTTATCTAACTAAAGGAGAAACAATATGGCTGAACGATTTTGGGAGAACTTGTCCATTATTTTGGCTGAAAGAAATATCAGCTGGATTGAGTTAACCAGAAAAATGTTTGCGGGAGAGTTTCACTATCCAAGTGAATTGAATCGTCTGTATCAAAAAATTCGCCACTATAAGATGGAACAACGAATGCCTCAAAGTCCATGGGTAGAAAGGATTGTGCAGGTATTAGATTTAGATTATGAAGATTTATTTCGGAGGTAACTATGAAAAGAATAATTCCAGTTTATATATTCCAACAAGTAAATGTCCTATTGGTATCCTTATACTTACTGAAATTTCTTTGTATCGGTGAGTTAACTATACTACAGATTCTCTATGGAGCGTCGCTTATTTCTTTTTTATGGATGTATGGTAAACGAAAACAAGTGGTCAAGGTCAATATGAAAACTAGGATGAAATGGCTTGGTATTGGATTCGTTAGCCTACTGATTATAAGTCTATGTTTTAGTCTGATTCATGCTCAAGGAAGCACGAATCAAGCAAACTTAATTGGGCTTCAACATCAAGTTCCTTGGTTTTCATTTTTATTGTTCTTAATCAATGCGAGTATGGTTGAAGAATTTTTGTATCGAGAAATTTTATGGAACTTGGTTAGAAAATTAGATATTCGAGTTGCTTTGACAAGTGTTTTATTTGCCTTAGTACATCATCCAGGAACCATTCTAGCTTGGTGTTTGTATGTTTCATTGGGAATGTTTTTAGGGATAGTGCGCTATAAATCGGACTTATGGGGCAGTATGGGGCTACATTTGGTGTGGAACCTACTAGTTTATAGTTTTGCAGCTTTTTTTAAAATAGGTGACCTGATTTTTAGGTAACTTCTAAAACTAACTTCCAGTTTCCCACATCCTAGCTTTTAGTATGAGAAAAACGCGTGAAATCAGTGGAAATTCGTCTTAGACTAACTTCCACTGGTTTTCTTTTTCTTGATATATAAGGGTTCAAAAGCGAAAAGACTCAGAAAAAGGTGCACGACAAATAGCTCTAAACAGAGTCGTCTTAGAGTAAATTTCAGTTGCTAGCGTTTAGTGTGAAACTTTTTGAATCAAACAAACTATTGCATAACAAATAAAAAAAATGGTAAAATTAAAGCGCTTTCGGAAGTAAATATATTAGTGAAGTGAAAACCATGAAAAATTAGCAAAAGTTGTTATATTGGCTAGTTTATTATCAATTGGTCTTTTCAATCCAGTGTATCTGTTGTGATAGTCACTAAAAGTTATCGGTATGATTGTAACACCTACTATAAGTCTAGTATGAATTACCACAGACATAGCTATATTAACATCTCGTCGTGATCTCATTATGAAATATAAAGTTGGTTCTGACGGAATTTATATCGTTATGAGATCATAATCTACTACAGCGTAGGTTATTAATCTCTAAAGAGTGAGAAAAAGGAGGACTGTATATGATAACTCTTACTCATGTGACCTTAAAAAACGCGACAAGTCATCTTACAAGATGCGGATTTCACCTTTAAAAAAGGTAGAATTTATGGTCTTCTTGCTATCAATGGTTCTGGAAAGACGACCCTGTTCCGCGCCATTAGCAATTTAATTCCTATAAGTAGTGGAAATATCGCAGCCCCTCCTTCTTTATTTTATTATGAAAGTGTTGAATGGCTGGATGGAAACTTAAGTGGGATGGACTATCTTCGCCTTATCAAAAACATCTGGAAGTCAGGTCTGAACTTGAGGGATGAAATTGCCTACTGGGAAATGTCTGACTATATCAGCCTTCCCATTCGCAAGTATTCCTTAGGCATGAAGCAACGCTTGGTGATTGCCATGTATTTCCTCAGTCAGGCCAAATGTTGGCTCATGGATGAGATTACAAATGGCTTAGATGAGTATTATCGACAGAAGTTTTTTGATAGGCTAGCACAAATCGATAGACAAGAACAGCTGGTTCTTTTAAGTTCCCACTATAAGGAAGAGTTGCTTGATGTCTGCGATAGAGTAGTAACCATTCATCAGGGGCAAATAGAAGAGGTTTAGTTTATGAAAGATGTTAGTCTATTTTTATTGAAAAAAGTTTTCAAAAGTCGCTTAAACTGGATTATCTTAGCTTTATTTGTATCTGGACTCGGTGTTACCTTTTATTTAAATAGTCGGACTGCAAACTCACACAGCTTGGAGAGCGAGTTGGAAACCAGTCTTGTAAAAGATGAGAGAATCATCAATGATTATGAAGAGAAACTCTCCCAAATATCTGATACCAGCTCGGAGGAATACCAGATTGCTAAAGAAAATTTAGACTCGCAAAAAAATCTTTCGACTCAAAAGACAGAAATTCTGACTTTATTAAAAGAAGGGCGATGGAAAGAAGCCTACTATTTGCAGTGGCAAGATGAAGAGAAGAATTATGAAATGATATCAAATAACCCGACTATTAGCTCTGACTTTAAAATGGCGGTTGACCGCCAACGAAAGATTTACCAAGCCCTGTATCCCTTGAACATAAAAGCACATACTTTGGAGTTTCCGACCCACGGGATTGATCAGATTGTCTGGATTTTAGAGGCTATCATCCCAAGTTTGTTTGTAGTTGCTATTATTTTTATGCTAACGCAACTATTTGCAGAAAGGTTTCAAAATCATCTGGATACAGCTCAGTTATATCCTTTTTCAAAAGTGGCATTTGCCATGTCCTCTCTTGGAGTTGGAGTGGGCTATGTAACTGTGCTGTTTATCGGAATCAGCGGATTTTCTTTTCTAGTGGGAAGTCTGATAAGTGGTTTTGGACAGTTAGATTATCCCTACCCGATTTATAGCTTAGTGAATCAAGAGGTAACTATTGGGAAGATACAAGATGTGTTATTTTCTGGCTTGTTCTTAGCTTTCTTAGCCTTTATCGTCATTGTGGAAGTTGTGTATTTAATTGCTTACTTTTTCAAGCAAAAAATGCCTGTCCTCTTTATTTCCTTAATTGGGATAGTTGGCTTATTGTTTGGTATCCAAACCATTCAGCCTCTTCAGAGGATTGCACATCTGATTCCCTTTACTTACTTGCGTTCAGTGGAGATTTTGTCTGGAAGATTACCTAAGCAGATTGATAATGTCAATCTAAATTGGGGCATGGGGGTGGTCTTACTGCCTTGCACGATAATTCTTTTGTTAGTGGGGATCTTATTTATCGAAAGATGGGGAAGTTCACAGAAAAAAGAAATTTTTAATAGATTCTAGTTTTCCTATAGGGAAAATAAGTAAAAACTAACATAGAGAGGGAATCAACTTGATTCTCTCTTTTTTAGGAGAAAATTCAAATGACTTATACTTTGGAATGGCTAAAGACTTTTGATGGACAGATTGATATTCTCAATGTTAAGATGGATTGCTTGGCCAATACTATTGAGAAAAATGTTTCTCAGTACAAATATATTTATCAGACAGTTATGGAGAACTGTCCTGAAATTATTCTATCAGTCCCAAACTCCTCCATTCCTCATCTATTAGGATTATCTAGAGAATATCGGATTACTTCTTCTTTATAATAGCTGGTCTGTCTTACGTATGGATTAATTTTGAAATAAAAAAACTAAATGAATTGATTTAAAAGAAATAAAATGCTAACATATATAGTAGGTGTTAGCATTTTATTTCTAAGAAAGGAGAATGATATGGTTGATAAAAGAGAGAAACTGATGAACTCTTTCAATCAGTATGGTTTTTTAACTTTTAAACAAGTAATAGATAAAAAATTTACACTACAAAACCCTATTAAAAAATGGTTGCAGAAGGAAAAATCGATGCTGAAGAAAAAGGGTTATATCGCTTAACCTAGATATTTATTTAGATGAGTGGATTTGTCCTTCAGTATCGATTTCC
>CAKMOM010000037.1:0-12606 GCA_927910965.1 uncultured Streptococcus sp. | reverse complement strand
GTGGACCTCTTTTCATGAGCTAGAAAACAAGAAAGCGAATTAAGAGCCGGTTGGGTCTTTTTTCACGAGATAGTTTTTTTTTGACCTTGGCGTGCTATAATGGTAATAAAAAGAGTAAAGTTGGGTAAGTCAAAGATGAATTGTACGATTAGAAATATGATTAAGTCTGATATTGAATCCTTATCTCATGGATTTATGAATCAAGGTTGGCCTGGTAGAGAGGAAATTTTGGCTAGATATTTTCTGGAACAGGAAAGAGGGGAGAGAGAAGTTTTAGTTGCAGAGATTGATGGTGCTGTAGCGGGCTACATTACCATTTTGCCCTCTGCTAAACATGGTCCTTTTGCAGAAGTCTATCCAGAATTATCAGATTTTAATGTGTTTGAGCATTTTCGAAATCAAGGGATTGGGAATCAACTGCTAGAAGAAGCAGAAAAACGAGTCAAGTTTGTTTCGAGTAAGGTCACTCTTGGTGTAGGTTTGCACTTAGGCTATGGCCCTGCCCAGAGATTGTATATCAAACGAGGCTATATTCCAGATGGGACAGGTGTGTGGTATAGAAATAAATCGCTAGAAATGGGTGCAAGTTGTCAAAATGATAATGATTTAGTTTTATACTTATCTAAGGACTTACAATAAAACTGGAAACTTTTTGAAAATAGGGGATTTAGCTACTTTATGGTATAATGGAAAGAGTTAGATTGAAAGAGGTAGTGAGATGGATGCCAAATTAAGATATAAGGCAAAGAAAATCAAGATTGTCTTTTTTGATATTGATGATACATTGCGGAATTCAAAGACAGGTTTTATTCCAGCTTCAATCCCAACTGTTTTTAAGCAATTACGTGAGAAAGGAATTTTGACAGGTATTGCTTCTGGACGAGGGATTTTTGGTGTTGTGTCAGAGATTCGTGAGCTCAAGCCTGACTTTTTTGTGACCTTAAATGGGGCCTACATTGAAGATAAAAAAGGTCAGGTTATTTATCAACATCAGATTGAGAAGTCAGATGTTGAAGAGTATATCTCTTGGGCTAAGCAAGAGGGGATTGAGTATGGTTTGGTTGGGAGTCATGATGCTAAGCTATCGACTCGCACCGATATGATTAGTGAAGCGATTAATCCAATTTATCCTGATTTAGATGTGGATCCAGATTTCCATGAAAAAGAAAATATCTATCAGATGTGGACTTTTGAAGATAAGGGGGATGATTTGTGCTTGCCTGAGAGTCTCTCAGACAAACTTCGCATGGTTCGTTGGCATGAGCATTCGTCTGATATTGTGCCGATTTCAGGCTCCAAAGCGACGGGGGTGGAAAAGGTTGTGGAACACCTTGGCTTGAAACCAGACAACGTCATGGTTTTTGGAGATGGGCTGAATGACTTGGAACTCTTTGATTATGCTGGAATCAGCGTTGCCATGGGAATTTCCCATGATAACATCAAAGAAAAAGCAGATTATATTACAAAAACGTTAGAAGAAGATGGTATTTTTGATGCCTTAGAAAGATTTGGTATGGTAGAAAAAGAATTGCATTTCCCACAAGTAGACATTGAAACAGTAGAAGGTCCGTTGGCGACTATTAAGACCAATCACGGAGACTTGCGTATCAAGCTCTTCCCTGAACATGCTCCTAAAACAGTGGCTAACTTTGTAGCTCTTTCTAAAGATGGCTATTATGATGGTGTCATTTTCCACCGTATTATCAAGGACTTTATGATCCAAGGTGGAGACCCAACTGGAACTGGTATGGGTGGCGAGTCAATCTACGGTGAATCATTTGAGGATGAATTCTCTGAAGAACTTTACAATATCCGTGGTGCCCTTTCCATGGCTAATGCTGGGCCAAATACCAACGGCAGTCAGTTCTTTATCGTGCAAAATCAACACCTGCCTTATTCTAAAAAGGAGATTGCTCGTGGTGGTTGGCCAGAACCGATCGCAGAAATCTATGCAGAGCAAGGTGGGACACCTCACCTAGACCGTCGTCACACTGTATTTGGTCAGCTAGCTGATGAAGATTCTTATGCTGTTTTGGATGCCATTGCTGCTGTTGAGACTGGAGCTATGGACAAGCCAGTTGAAGATGTCGTGATTGAAACAATTGAAATTGAGGACTAAGATGAAAATCGGTGATAAGCTAAAGGGGCGTATTACAGGGATTCAGCCCTACGGTGCCTTTGTTGAGCTAGAGACGGGTGATACGGGGCTGATTCACATTTCGGAGATTCGGACAGGCTTTATTGAAAATATCCAAGAAGCCTTGAAAGTCGATGAAGAGGTTCTGGTTCAGGTGGTGGATTTAGATGAATTTACAGGGAAAGCTAGCCTTTCTATCCGCACCTTGGAGGAAGAAAAGCACCAGTTTCCGAGACGGAGACGCTTTTCAAGCGACCGCTTTAACTATGGTTTTGCCCCTCTCAAACGAATGATGCCAATTTGGACCAAGGAAGCCCTTCAATATTTGAAGAATCAGAAGCGCTAGTTAGAAAACTCTATCTTTTGTAATGTTAATATAAATTTGCTATAATAAGACCATGGAAGAAGAATTATTAAAATCAGGAGAGCGCATTAACCAGCTCTTTTCGACAGATATCAAAATCATTCAAAATAGAGAGGTTTTTAGCTATTCGGTGGATAGTGTTCTCTTGTCACGTTTTCCACGTT
The DNA here is from genome assembly GCA_927910965.1 of uncultured Streptococcus sp. Classification (GTDB taxonomy): domain Bacteria; phylum Bacillota; class Bacilli; order Lactobacillales; family Streptococcaceae; genus Streptococcus. The sequence continues at coordinate 9,941 of CAKMOM010000037.1, read as the reverse complement.
TTCCTAAGAAGGGCTTAATTGTGGATTTCTGTGCTGGGAATGGAGCAGTGGGGCTATTTGCTAGCACTCGTACCCAGGCACAGATTTTGGCTGTGGAGATTCAGGAGCGTTTGGCAGATATGGCTGAACGCTCTGTCCGTTTGAATGGTTTGGAAGAGCAGATGCAGGTCATCTGTGATGATTTGAAAAATATGCCTGCTTACATTCAGGGAAGTAAGGTGGATATGATTTTGTGTAATCCGCCCTATTTTAAGGTGGATCCTCATTCTAACTTGAACGAGAGTGAACACTATCTCTTGGCACGCCATGAAATCACAACTAATTTGGAAGAAATCTGTCGTAGTGCCCAAAGTATTCTCAAGTCTAATGGGCGTTTGGCCATGGTTCATCGTCCTGATCGACTCTTGGATATTTTGGACATGTTTCAACGGCATAATCTAGCACCTAAGCGTCTGCAGTTTGTTTATCCAAAAAGAGAAAAGGAAGCTAATATGCTCTTGATTGAGGCTATCAAGGATGGCTCGACAAGTGGTTTTAAGGTCTTGCCTCCTCTCATTGTCCACAATGATGATGGTTCTTATACGCCGGAACTTGAAGAGATTTATTATGGATCATAAGGCTTATATGTATGTGCTTGAGTGCCGTGATGGCTCCTACTATACGGGTTATACGACTGACGTGAGGAGACGTCTGGCTGTTCACAATAGTGGGAAGGGAGCCAAATATACACGATCACGCTTGCCAGTCAAACTTATCTATGCTCAAGGTTTTGCCAGTAAGGCTGAAGCCATGTCGGCTGAAGCCCTTCTCAAGCGTAAGAAGAGGCCACAGAAGGAAAAATTTTTATCTGAAAATCAAGATAGAAATTTGCTTATACTCAATGAAAATCAAAGAGCAAACTAGGAAGCTAGCCGTAGGCAGTACTTGAGTACGGCAAGGCGAAGCTGACGTGGTTTGAATTTGATTTTCGAAGAGTATCAGTTATTTTGAAGAATTGTGAGGAGCCCTTTGACTCCTCTTACTTTTGTCAAAAAGCGAAAAAAATGCTACAATAAAGAGAATAAACAAAATGAGGTATTATCATGTCTAAGATTCTAGTATTTGGTCACCAAAATCCAGACTCAGATGCCATCGGGTCATCTGTAGCCTTTGCCTACCTTGCAAAAGAAGCATACGGTTTGGATACGGAAGCTGTTGCCCTTGGAACTCCAAATGAAGAAACAGCCTTTGTCTTGAACTATTTTGGTGTAGAAGCACCGCGTGTTATCACTTCTGCTAAAGCAGAAGGCGCAGAGCAAGTTATCTTAACTGACCACAATGAATTTCAACAATCTGTATCAGATATCGCTGAAGTAGAAGTTTATGGTGTTGTGGACCACCACCGTGTGGCTAATTTTGAAACTGCAAGCCCACTTTATATGCGTTTGGAGCCAGTTGGATCAGCATCTTCAATCGTTTACCGTATGTTCAAAGAACATGGTGTAGCTGTGTCTAAAGAGATTGCTGGTTTGATGCTTTCAGGTTTGATTTCAGATACCCTTCTTTTGAAATCGCCAACAACACACCCAACAGATAAAGTTATTGCTTCTGAATTAGCTGAATTGGCTGGTGTCAACTTGGAAGAGTATGGTTTGGCTATGTTGAAAGCTGGTACAAACTTGGCTAGCAAATCTGCTGAAGAATTGATTGACATCGATGCTAAGACTTTTGAATTGAACGGAAACAATGTTCGTGTTGCCCAAGTAAACACAGTTGACATCGCTGAAGTTTTGGAACGTCAAGCAGAAATTGAAGCTGCAATGCAAGCTGCTAACGCAGCAAATGGTTATTCTGACTTTGTCTTGATGATTACAGATATCGTCAACTCAAACTCAGAAATCCTAGCACTTGGTGCTAACATGGACAAGGTTGAAGCAGCCTTCAACTTCAAACTTGAAAACAATCATGCTTTCCTTGCTGGTGCTGTTTCACGTAAGAAACAAGTGGTACCTCAATTGACTGAAAGCTTTAATGCTTAAGATTTTGAGTGTCAATTCAAATTAGGAAATTCTAGTTTGAATTATATCGAAAGGAGTTTCGGCTCCTTTTTTTCTAGGAGTGAAGCATGTTAGAAAATGGAGATTTGATTTTTGTGAGGGATGATTCTGACATGGGACAGGCCATCCAGATTTCCACAGGCCACTATAACCATGTTGCTATTTATTTGGATGGGATGATTTACCACGCTAGTGGAAAGGCTGGTGTAGTCTGTCAGGGACCGGCAGACTTCTTTGAGTCCAATCATTTGTACGACCTCTATGTCTTCCCAGAAATGGATATCCAATCTGTGAAGGAAAGAGCTTGTAGACATCTGGGAGCTTCTTATAATGCTTCTTTCTATCCAGATGGAACTGGTTTCTACTGTTCTCAGTATATGGCAGAAATTCTCCCCATTTTTGAAACTATTCCTATGAAATTTGGGGATGGGGAGCAGGAGATTAGTGATTTTTGGAGAGAGTATTACAGAGAACTAGGTCTGCCTGTTCCTTTGAACCAAGCTGGGACCAATCCTAGTCAGTTGGCAGCATCGCCTCTGTTAGAATGTAAAGAAAGGAATCTTCATGATTCAGATTTTTAATCCATCTCGTTTGACGAGACAGCCATTTTTTGAAGAATTGATCTGCTATCTGGACCAGCATGAGGATGTGATTTTACGGGAAATCAAGACCCAATTTCCAGATGTAGCAGTTGATAAACTCATGGAAGAGTATATAAAGGCTGGCTTGATTCTACGGGAAAATAAGCGCTATTATCTCAATCTTCCTTTGCTTGAGTCGCTCGATAGTCTCGAACTGGATCAAGAGATTTTTGTCAGCGAAGCTAGTCCGGTCTATCAAGCCTTATTGGAGCAGACTTTTGAGACGGAATTACGAAATCAAACCAATGCAGCTATTTTAGTTGAAAAGACGGACTTTGCACGAACAAAAATGACCCTGTCCAATTATTTCTATAAGGTAAAACATCAGTATCCTTTGACAGAAAAACAACAGGAACTTTATGACATTTTAGGAGATGTCAATCCTGAGTATGCACTCAAATATATGACGACTTTTTTGTTGAAATTTCTCAAAAAAGACCAGCTTATGCAGAAACGTCGTGATATCTTTGTGGATAGTTTAGTTGTCCTAGGCTATATTGTCCAAAATGAAGACGGAAAGTATGAACTGACCGTCGATTTTGATAAGGAAAGATTAACTTTCTACTTGGCCTGATTTCTTATCTCTGAGCACATTGTTTGACTTTACTTAGTATTTGGTATAAACTATATGTAACCGGTAACACATATCGGAATAAAATTAAAGGAGACAATCATATGTCACTTGAAAACAAATTGGAACAAGCAACAGGCGCTATCAAAGAAGGATTTGGTAAAGTTACTGGGGATAGCAAGACTGAAGCAGAAGGCGCTGTAGAAAAGACAGTTGCTAAGGCAAAAGAAGTAGTTGAAGATGCTAAAGGTGCTGTAGAAGGTGCCGTTGAAGGTTTGAAAAACGCTTTTAAATAAAAATAGAAAAAATCAAGGGGTTTCGTTTCCCTTGATTTTTTTACTATCTTATAAATAATTTTCTGCGACGGCTGCATCTCCTGGATAGGCTTCTTTCTTGCCCTGAACGATTTGGTAGCAATCGGCTCCCTTACCAGCGATAATGACAGCATCTAATGCTTGATTTGTGATAGCCATGGCTGCCTTGATAGCTTCTTGGCGATCCGCAATTTTTTCAACAGGATGATTGATGTAGCTACTAATTTCATCTGCAATGGCCATTGGGTCTTCATAGTTGGGGTCATCAGCAGTCAGAAAGACTTGAATCTCAGGGTGTTGATTGAGGAGGAGGCCAAAGTCCTTACGACGGCTTTCTCCCTTGTTTCCTGTCGAACCTAACACCAGAGCAATCTTTCCAGTTTGATGAGTTTCAACCACATTGATTAGTTTTTTGAGACTATCACCATTGTGGGCGTAGTCGATGAAGACCTTGGCGCCATTATTCTGAGTGAGGACTTCCATGCGACCAGGAACTCGGGTTGCTGCGATTCCTTTTTTGATGTCCTCAAGACTAGCTCCGAGACGGAGACAAGCAAGTCCAGCGGCAACGGCATTTTCTTGGTTGAAATGACCAATCAGTTGAATATCATAGTCTCCAGCTAATTTCCCTGTAGCTGAGAAGCTAAAGGCTTTGGAATTCTCGATTTGGTTATCAGACTGGCTACCATAGAAATCATGTTCTTGATCTTCCACTTGTTCCTTTAAGACAGAAAAGTGGTCCATGTCACTGTTAATGATGACTGCTCGGCTATTTTCCATCAAGAGACGTTTGTGGTAGAAGTAGTCTTCAAAAGTCGGATGTTCAATCGGGCCGATATGGTCTGGGCTGATATTGAGGAAAACTCCCACATCAAAGGTTAGACCATAGACACGCTTGACTAGATAAGCTTGACTGGATACCTCCATGATGAGGTGGGTACGGCCATTTTGCACAGCTTGATTCATCATATCAAAGAGGTCAATACTCTCAGGGGTTGTTAATGCAGACTTAAAGAAAGTTTTGCCATCTAGAGTTGTGTTCATAGTTGACAACATTGCGGGTCGATGCCCTTGAGATAAGATGTTATAGGCGAAATAGGCTGCTGTTGTCTTACCCTTGGTTCCAGTAAAGGCAAGGAGTTTGAGTTTGTCCTGTGGATTTCCATAAAATTCCATGGCAATCAAACTCATAGCTTTCTTGATATCACTGACGATAATGACAGGAATACCAACTTCATAGTCCTTTTCAGCCACGTACCAACCGAGGTCTTGAGAGATGGCTGAAAGCAGAAATTCTTTCTTAAAGGCAGCGCCCTTGACGAAAAAGAGGCTCTTCTCTTTGGCTTTACGGCTGTCATAGCAGATGGTGTCAAATACGACATGGCTGTAATTGTAGTGGTAGTGTCCTTGGTCGATAATCTCACGGAAGAGACCATCGTTCTTTAAAATATCTAATACGGTTTCAATCTTAATCATACTTTCTATTGTAAACCGAAAGTCGTAAATTTACAAGTGACAAGGAAAAGTTTATAATGGAAGATGAGGAATTTTTCCTAGTGATTAAAATAAAATGAGGAATCTATGTCTAACGAAAACAATCACCAGCAGGCCCAGATGTTACGGGGGACTGCTTGGCTAACGGCTAGTAACTTTATCAGTCGTCTACTCGGTGCCATTTATATCATCCCTTGGTATATATGGATGGGGTCTTATGCGGCTACAGCAAATGGTCTCTTTACCATGGGCTACAATATCTATGCCTGGTTCTTGCTGGTTTCAACAGCGGGTATTCCAGTTGCGGTGGCCAAGCAAGTGGCCAAGTACAATACCATGCGAGAAGAAGAGCATAGCTTTGCCCTGATTCGGAGCTTTTTAGGCTTTATGACTGGATTAGGTCTTGTTTTTGCACTAGTCTTGTATGTCTTTGCTCCTTGGCTAGCAGATTTGTCAGGTGTAGGGAAAGACCTGATCCCAATCATGCAGAGCTTGGCTTGGGCGGTCTTGATTTTCCCATCTATGAGTGTGATTCGAGGCTTCTTCCAAGGGATGAATAACCTGAAACCTTATGCCATGAGCCAAATCGCTGAGCAGGTCATTCGTGTTATCTGGATGCTCTTAGCTACCTTTATGATTATGAAAATGGGCTCAGGAGATTATCTAGCAGCGGTTACCCAATCCACCTTTGCTGCCTTTGTCGGCATGGTAGCTAGTTTTGCAGTTTTGATCTATTTTCTTGCCAAAGAAGGATTGCTTAAAAGAGTCCTTGAAACAGGAGATAAGATTAATAGTAAGCGTCTTTTGATCGACACCATTAAGGAAGCCATTCCTTTTATCCTGACAGGGTCTGCTATCCAGCTTTTCCAGATTTTGGACCAGATGACCTTTATCAATAGTATGAGTTGGTTTACCAACTATAGTAATGAAGACTTGGTTGTCATGTTTTCTTATTTCTCTGCCAATCCTAATAAAATCACTATGATTTTGATTTCTGTTGGGGTTTCGATTGGGAGTGTAGGTTTGCCACTTTTGACTGAAAACTATGTTAAGGGGGACTTGAAGGCGGCTTCTCGTCTCGTTCAGGACAGCATTACCATGCTTTTCCTATTCTTGCTACCAGCAACGGTTGGAGTAGTCATGGTAGGAGAACCTCTCTATACTGTCTTCTATGGCAAGCCAGATAGTTTGGCTATGGGCTTGTTTGTCTTTGCAGTTTTGCAGTCTACTATTTTAGGCTTGTACATGGTCTTGTCTCCAATGCTTCAAGCCATGTTCCGCAACCGCAAGGCAGTTCTCTATTTTATCTATGGTTCCATTGCCAAGCTGGTCTTGCAACTTCCCACCATCGCTCTCTTTCACAGTTACGGGCCTTTGATTTCAACAACCATCGGTCTCATCATTCCTAATGTTTTAATGTATCGGGACATTTGCAAGGTAACTGGTGTTAAGCGCAAGGTGATTTTGAAACGAACCATTTTAATCAGTTTGTTAACTATTTTCATGTTTCTAGTAGTTGGGACATTCCAGTGGATTTTAGGATTTGTCTTCCAACCAAGTGGACGTTTGTGGAGTTTTCTATATGTGGCCCTTGTCGGTGCCATGGGTGGAGGTGTTTATGGAGTTATGAGTCTCCGTACCCGTTTGTTGGATAAGGTGATTGGAAAAGCTCAAGCAGATCGCTTACGAATCAAATTAAAATTAACTTAAAAACATTTATAAATAAAAGGAATAATTTGAACATTTCTATCATGAAATGCTTGAATTATTCTCTTTTTATTATTTTGTAGAATAATTTCTATAGTTTGTAGATAGAAATTTTATTTTTCTTAAATTTTACTTAAAAAGCTATTGACTAAATAAAACTCAAGTTGTATAATAAGACAAATATTTAAATCAGGAGGTTCTGGAGATGAAAAAGTCTAAAGCCAAGTATGCAGCACTTGCAGGTGTCGTGTTAAGTGCAGGTATTTTATTAAGCGCGTGTGGAAGTTCTAGCACAGGGTCAAAAACATATAACTATGTTTATACCAGTGATCCGTCTAGTTTGAATTATCTAGCAGAAAACCGTGCAACGACCAATGATATCGTGGTTAATTTGGTAGATGGGCTCATGGAAAATGACCAGTATGGAAACTATATTCCATCTTTGGCAGAGGATTGGAGTGTTTCTAAGGACGGTTTGACCTATACATACAAACTGCGGAAAGATGCGAAATGGTATACTGCAGATGGGGAAGAATATGCTCCTGTAACTGCCCAAGATTTTGTAACTGGTTTGAAATATGCGGCTGATAAAAAATCAGAAGCCTTGTACTTGGTGCAAGAATCCGTTGCTGGTTTGGATGATTACATTAACGGTAAAACAAGCGACTTTTCAACTGTCGGAGTCAAGGCTCTTGATGACCAAACTGTTCAATATACCTTGACACGACCAGAATCTTACTGGAACTCAAAAACAACCTCAACCATTCTCTTCCCAGTCAATGCGGATTTCTTGAAATCAAAAGGGGATGATTTTGGGAAGGTAGACCCATCTAGTATTTTGTACAATGGACCTTTCTTGATGAAATCCTTTGTTTCAAAATCTGTCATTGAATTCAAGAAAAATCCGAACTACTGGGATGCTAAAAATGTCTTTGTAGATGATGTGAAATTGGCCTATTATGATGGTAGTGACCAAGATGCACTGGCTCGTAACTTTGTAGAAGGTGCTTATAGCTATGCTCGTCTTTATCCAAATAGTTCAAGTTTTGAAGGAATTAAAGAAAAGAATAAGGACAATATCATCTATAGCTTGCAAGATGCTACTTCTTACTTCTTAAACTTTAACCTAGATAGAAAATCTTATAAATTCACTTCAAAAACAAGTGATGCTGAGAAGAAATCGACTCAAGAAGCGATTCTTAACAAAAACTTCCGTCAAGCCATCAACTTTGCATATGATCGTACAGCTTACGGGGCTCAATCTCAAGGAGAAGATGGTGCAACTAAGATTTTGCGTAACTTGGTTGTTCCTCCAAACTTTGTAAGTATCAACGGAAAAGACTTTGGTGAAGTAGTAGCCTCTAAGATGGTCAATTATGGTAAGGAATGGCAAGGAATCAACTTTGCGGATGCCCAAGATCCATACTACAATGCTGAAAAAGCCAAGGCTAAATTTGCAGAGGCTAAGAAAGAACTCCAAGCTAAAGGAGTTCAATTCCCTATCCACTTGGACATGACAGTTGACCAAGCTGCTAAAAAGGGTGTCCAAGAGGCAAATTCTATGAAACAATCTATTGAAGCAGCCTTAGGTGCAGATAATGTTGTAATTGATATTCAACAACTCTCCACTGAAGACTATGATAGTACAAGCTATCTGGCTCAGACTGCTGCTCAGAAAGATTACGATCTATATAACGGTGGTTGGGGATCTGACTATCAAGATCCATCAACTTATCTTGATATTTTCAATGTGAAGAGCGGTGGAGTGTTGCAAAATCTGGGTATAGAGCCTGGTGAATCTAATGATAAGGCTAAGGCTGTTGGACTGGATATCTACACTCAAATGCTGGAAGAAGCCAATAAGGAGCAAGATCTTGCAAAACGCTATGAAAAGTATGCTGAGATCCAAGCATGGTTGGTAGATAGCGCTTTAGCGATTCCAAATATTTCTAAGGGGGGAACACCAGTATTGAGAAAAACAGTTCCTTTCTCAGAACCATATTCATTAGCTGGTAATAAAGGGGTCGAATCATATAAATACCTCAAAGTACAAGATAAGACAGTTACGAAAGACGAATATGAAAAAGCCAAAGAAAAATGGTTGAAAGAAAAAGAAGAATCTAATAAAAAAGCCCAAGAAGAATTGGCAAAACATGTCAAATAAGGATTTTTCAAGAAAAACGATGGTTTCGAAGGAAACTGTCGTTTTTTAATAGAATGATGGCAAATTTGGAAGAAAAGTGCTTACATTTTTTAATTGGTTTATTAGATTTATGTTATAATGAATATAACAAAAACGTGAGAAGCTATTTTTAAATCCTCTTCCAGTGTTAACTGAAGTATGCACATGCTAGGGTGATTTTATAGGAGGGATGCTGTCTACTAAAAAAGTAAGATAAAACGCAATAATTGATAAGTTCTTCTTTATGTGAAGAGTTTTTATCGGCCTGTTTACTAATCGTTATGGAGGTATCATCATGGGCGCTATTATGGAGTTTGCAACAGAAAAACAGATTGAATCATTTCTCTCAACTTGCCACATTGAAGGGCAAAAGAATTTTCTGATGGCTTTTAAGAAAAAGACATGGTTGAAATCCTTTATTGATTTTTTCATTATAGGTGGTTCCTACTATGTTCAGTCGAGTGTGAAGCCTAAGATTCTGGCATTCACACATAAGGGAATCTACTTGATGGACATCAGTGATGTAACAGAAAATCATTCTAATCACGTCGTAGAGATGCTTTGGAATCAAGTTCAAGATTTTACTTATAAGACAGCCTTGAATACAGTTAGGCTGAATTGGAACTATCAAAATGAAGACTATATTTTTTCCGTGGAAGTTGGTCAGATTAGTCAGCATGTGGGCCAGTATCAATTTAACAAAGAGCATTATGACTATTTAGCCCAACAGGATTTCTTTCAGTCAAAGTAAACTCTAGCAATCATTTTCACAAAAGAATCTGGAAGCTTTTCTGGATTCTTTTGGCTCTATAATATTTGTAGTGGGTAAATCCCCTATGGATATTATGGAGCCTATTTGTTGTAGAAAAAAAAGTCCCATAAGATCTATAATGAAAAGCGACAAAACAACTCATTAGAAAGATTCATATGGAACAATTACATTTTATCACAAAACTACTCGATATTAAAGACCCAAATATCCAATTTATGGATATC
>CAKMOM010000036.1:0-24202 GCA_927910965.1 uncultured Streptococcus sp. | reverse complement strand
GTACAGATAGGCGGCATCAGAGCTGTAGCAATGGCTACTCCTGGCACGATATTGTTTGCTTCTTTTTTCCTTGAACCGATCACACCAGCAATCCCACCAGCAATAGCAATGAGAACATCCCAAATGGTTGGAGAGGTTCGTGCGATCAACTCGCTACTTGCATAAGACAAGGGAGAAATCCAGAAATACAGAGTCGAGACAAGCAAACTGACCAACACTTGAGTCAATAAAACCTCTAGAGATTGCTTGATTAAACGCGTATCAAAAATAGCTAAACCGAATCCCAGTCCAACAATCGGTGTCATGAGAGGTGAAATTAACATGGCTCCAATAATAACAGCTGTTGAATTCATATTTAGACCGATAGAGGCAATAAAAAATTGCACACATCAAAATCGCTGTATCTCTCAATCGAACATGAAGGTCATCGTATAATTTCTCACGGTATTCCCGTGTTGAATAATTTCCGTTCATTGGTTACTCCTTTTATTTTATATAATCTTGTTTCTGCATGGATGATGGTAGAGAGACTTCTGTCCAATCTTACATATTTTTCTTCTCACCTGTTATTCTTTTGAAAATTATCTTTTAAGTATCCGTCAGTCCATCCTTTATATTATATCAAAAAATTTTACAGTTTTTCTCTGACGAAATCTATCAATTGAATAGATAGATGAAGCAAGAAATTTTTGTTTCCTTATCCGAAGAAGGAAAAACGGTATCTCCTGAACCTTGATACTATGCGTTTTATTCTTTATAATTTAGCTATTTCAAAATTACAAGTTCTCCATTCTTAATTTCCCAAACTTGGTCAAACTTACTTAATAATTCGTTTTGGCGATGTAAAGTAACAATGACGGCACTTGGTAGTTCCAGAACTCTTTCCAATTCCATTTTAAACTGATTAGTATCCAAGGCAGAGAAAGGTTCGTCTAGGATAAGCAATGGATTTTTACGATTTTTCTCACGATTTAAATACATTCGTTGTTGCTGACCACCTGACAGGGATTGTGGTGGAATTTTTTCAAAATCTTCTTCTCTGAATTTTTCATTGAAACTATTGAATAGTGTTACATTATTTTCATAACTCGAAATAAATGTATGTTCTTGTTGCAGAATCATACCGAATCTTCCCCAAAGATGGTCCAAAACAAGCCCATCTAGCACAATTTGTCCTTCAAAATCTTCATCTGTTCCATTTAAAATGTTGAGAAGACTACTTTTTCCAGACCCATTCTTACCAATAAGCGCAATTTTATCCCCTTTTTGAATCGTAGCGGAAGTAATTATCAATTTTGATTCTCCCAGTTGTTTGGAAATATTTTTCAAAGTAATCGTATCAAAAGAATGTTGAGGTGCTTGAACTGAAACGGGTCTCCCAACAATGTTTTGAAAACTCTTGATTACAGGCTTTACGGACTCTAACATTTGTAAATCATAAAGGATTTCCTGTATTGGTTCAGAAAAAGCATTAATATATCCGAAACTCGCCACCACCTCAGGAATACCGAGTTGCTGGTGAGATAGAGAGTAGGCTAAATAAATAAACAGAACAAGACTAATGAATTCAAAAGAAACACCTGTCAATAAGATGCCTGTAATTTTTGTCAAACCATACTTAAAATACTTATCCTGCAAATTCTTTAGAGATCTCTTTTGTTGATTCAAAAAATGCGACATAGTTAGTTTATTTACCAAATGATGTCCCATGAGCAAATCCTCCAAAGTTCGATAGTAATCTCCTTGTTTTTTCAAGTAAACCTGTCTACGATTAGCGGTCAACTTCCCAACGATTTTAGGAATTTGAATACTAATTCCAGTGGAAAAGATTAAAATCAGTGATACAATAGGATTAATTGTTCTGCTAATAATGAAAGCGTAAATGATGATACGTAAAATTTGTTTGATAAAACTCATCAATGGAGGAAGGTAATCCTTTTCCAACGAATCTAGGTCATTAGATTGAAAGGAAATATACTCTGCTACTGTTTTCTGCTTGAAATCGTGGTGACTGAGTCCCAGAAGTGAACGAAACCACTCATTTTTCAAAGTAGTCGAAAAGATAATCCCCTGCTTCCAATCAAGTATCATTTGGATATAGTTACAACTCAAATAGCCTGCCACTGACATAGAGTAACCATATAGAGCTACTTGATAATCCCCTTTGATTAATGCCTGCGTGAAATACGGTAACAAAGCTGTGCAGATATTCGATACTACACCAAAAAGAAAATTAAAGAAGAGATACCATCTAATAGTTTTAAGATATGGTAGCATATACGATACTCCTTGCTAATGCGTTTTTTTACATATCTCAGAACAATCTCTACTATTCCTTATTTCAGATAGTGCGATACTCAGACATTGAGTGCAATAATTGTAAATCACACAAGTTCTGCAGTTTTTACTATCATTCAAAATATAATTTGCTATTTTGTAAAATATAGGTATATCCCATGTTTCTTTGATAGATGTAAAATGAATATTTCCAATACTTCTATTGAAAGTAAGCTTTTTCAGTTTTTCTAACAATTTAGGCTATTTCGTGACACACCCACAATCCGTGAAAATTCTGGTTATATCAGATTATGTGATTTTCGTAAGAATTTTATATTGTCTCCAATCATGGTAGTCTCCTTTTACTTGATAAAACTATTATAACATTTAGAAATTAAAAACTGGTTCAAAATCAATAGGATGTGTGTATTCGATACATTCAATAAATTCTTGGAAACAGTTCTACACCAGTTACACAAATCTATATACACCTATCTCATTCAAAATAAAAAGAAAGCTGCAGTTCTTTTAATCCTGTATCAACGATTCATTCTGAAATCGAATAGGAGACATTTCCCAAGTCTACAATTCACTTCATCTCAAATTAATTTTTGTAATTCACCCTTAGTTTATAGATTTTATACTCAACAAAAGTATAAAGCATACAAAACTTCACTTTGAACCAGTATTTATACTATATTCCGTATTAAAAATTCTATTATTGGTTTTGTAAAAAACAGTCTTCAAATATCCTGAAATATAGCAAAAAGAGATTGGGTAAAAACTCATTGTCTCTTCTCACTCAAGGACTAACTTTACTTGAGCAAACTGAATCCGCACTATCGTTCCTTTTCCAACCTCAGACTCGATACGAATCTGGTGCCCCAGTTCTTCAGAAATTTTCTTAGATAGATAGAGGCCAAGTCCAGATGACTGCTGAGTTAGGCGTCCATTATATCCTGAGAAGCCACGTTCAAAGACTCGGAGGACATCACTGTTTTTTATCCCGATTCCCGTATCCTTGATACAAAGCTCTTGCCCCTCCATATAAATCTCCAGACCACCTTCCTTGGTGTACTTGAGACTGTTTGAGATGATTTGCTCAATAACCACTAGCAGCCACTTTTTATCCGTCACGATTTCTTTATCAAGGTCATGTAGATTGACATTTAGGCCTTTTTGAATAAAGAAAAGAGCATATTTACGAATTATTTCCTTGACCAAATCCTCAATTTGAACCTGCTTTAAGACCAAATCATCATGAAAACTTTCTAAACGCAGGTATTGTAAAACTAGATTGGTATAGGAGTCAATCTTGAAAATTTCCTGTTCTAATTGCTGCTTCAGTTGGCGGTCGGCTACTTCTGCAACTAAGAGTTGACTAGCTGCAATGGGGGTCTTAATCTGATGAACCCACAAGGTATAGTAATCCAGCAAATCCGTCAATTTTCTTTCTGAATCTGACCTCTGCTGATAAAGTTCCATCTCACGCGCTTCTAATTTTTCTGCTAAAACTATTTCCAAAGGAGATTTGGCTTCCCTCTCCCCATAGAGAATTTCCTGACGATAGACCTGCATTTCCACCAATATGTCCCAAGTGAAAAATAAGATGGTTACAAAGCAACACAAGAGGAAAAAGTAGAGAAAGTAAATTCCCAAACTGGCAAATAAAAACTGAAAGAGTAAGAGCAGAAACGTCAAAGAAATCAGATAAACAAACAGACGACTACGGGAACGCAGATAGGCTAGAAAAAATTGTTTCCAATCAAGCATGCTTTAATCCGTACCCTATCCCTTTCTTGGTTTCGATAAATCCTACCAAGCCCTGCTCTTCCAACTTTTTACGCAATCGAGCCACATTGACAGAGAGGGTATTATCATCAATGAAAAAGTCACTGTTCCAAAGTTCACGCATCAGGTCGTCACGCGCTACGATATTGCCCGCATGCTCAAACAAAACACGTAAAATCTGGAATTCATTCTTGGTCAAATTCAAGACTTGCCCTTGATAATGTAAATCCATTGATTTGGTATTGAGGATCACACCGGCATATTCCAGTAAACTCTCGTCACGCCCAAACTCATAGGAACGACGCAACAAGCCCTGAATCTTGGCTAAAAGAACCTGCTGGTCAAAAGGCTTGGTCACAAAGTCATCCGCCCCCATATTAATTGCCATGACAATATCCATGGCCTGGTCTCTCGAAGACAGAAACATGATGGGGACCTTGGAAATCTTGCGAATTTCCTGACACCAGTGATAACCATTAAACAAGGGCAAACCAATATCCATGAGGACCAGATGAGGCTCCGACTGGACAAAAAGACTCAAAACTTCCATAAAGTCTTCTACCAGCACCACTTCAAATCCCCATTCAGAGAGCATTTTCCCGACCTGTTGACGAATGACCTGATCATCTTCTACTAATAAAATCTTGTGCATGCGCTCCTCCTTTTCTATTATTATAACAGATTTTTCCATGCTAGAAGGTCTGAAACTGAATTTGAAAGAGCTTGTTTTTAGCCAACAAAGCAAGACAATCCTACTAGCTAATTTGAGGGAAATTTGATAAGATAAATACAAAGAAAGGAGTTCTTATGCCCAATATTTTTGGCTATCTGAAAGATGTCGCACACGATTCCTTTTACGACCTACCTTTGAATGAATTAGATGTTTTAGCCTTAACAGAAACAACCTACCTCTCCTTTGATAATCTGGTCTCCACAAATCCTCAGCGACTTTTAGACCTGGCACCTCAGGTTCCAAGGGAGCCTAACATGTTGACTAGTAAAAATCGCCTCCAGCTATTAGATGAACTAGCTCAACACAAACGATTCAAAAATTGCAAACTCTCCCATTTTATCAACGACATCGACCCTGGACTGCAAAAGCAATTTGCAGCTATGACCTACCGCCTCACTCTCGATACCTATCTGATTGTTTTTCGAGGTACAGATGACAGTATCATTGGCTGGAAGGAAGATTTCCACCTGACCTATATGAAGGAAATTCCTGCTCAAAAGCACGCCCTTCGCTATTTAAAGAACTTTTTTGCCCACCATCCTAAGCAAAAGGTCATTCTGGCTGGGCATTCCAAGGGAGGAAATCTAGCCATCTATGCTGCTAGTCAAATTGAGCAAAGCTTGCAAAATCAAATCACAGCAGTTTATACCTTTGATGCACCTGGTCTCCACAAAGAACTGACACAAACCGAGGGCTATCAAAGGATAATGGATAAAACCAAGGTCTTCATCCCACAAGGTTCCATCATCGGTATGATGTTGGAAATTCCGGCCTATCAAATCATCGTGCAAAGTACTGCCTTAGGTGGTATCGCCCAGCACGATACCTTTAGTTGGCAGATTGAGGACAAGCACTTCGTCCAACTGGATAAGACCAACAGTGATAGTCAACAAGTAGACACAACTTTCAAGGAGTGGGTGGCGACAGTCCCTGACGAAGAACTTCAGCTCTACTTCGACCTCTTCTTTGGCACCATTCTTGATTCTGGTATTACATCTATCAATGACTTGTCTTCCTTAAAGGCGCTTGAACACATTCATCATCTCTTTATCCAAGCGCAATCCCTCACTCCAGAAGAAAGGGAAACTATGGGTCGCCTTACCCAATTATTGATTGATACCCGTTACCAAGCCTGGAAGAATAGATAATACTCTTGAAAATTAAATGTATACAAAACAAAAGACCTAGAATACATACTTTCATGTGCATTCTAAGTCTTTTTAAATAAAATCTAACTACCAAATAATCCCTTTGTAGGCTATCAAAATGAGGACTGATAGTAGGACATAAAAGGCAAGGAAAAGCCATTTCATCTTGACACAGAGCGCTAAGTACTCCCGAATAAAGGCAGATGGTATGTAGTAGCCTGCCGTCCTACATCCGAGGCCATCTCCCTTCATATTTAACTTACGCGCATAGGTACTGGTACGAAAAACATGATAGTCATTTGTAACAAAGAGAAATTGAGGTTTGGCTACCAGTTTCTCGCCAAGTTCCTTAGAAAAGAGAAGGTTCTCATAGGTAGTCCTTGATTGATCCTCCAGAATAATCGCTTCTTGGGGAACATCTGTCTCTTCAAGCAGATAGTTTGTAATAGCCTGCGCTTCAGAAATCTTCTCATCTGCTCCTTTTCCACCGCTGGCAATAATTTTTTATGTTAGAATTTTTTAGACTTGTAGTAAGCTTCTACTGCCTTATCAATTCTCCTCTTTAGCAAAGGTGTTACCTTTTCTCCGTCTAACAAACCTGCACCGTGAATGATAATAAAATCATAATGCTTCTTCTTAGGAATAAAGAGATACAAGATAGAGTACAGCATAAAACCCGTAAAAGCAAAGCCAAAAATAAAATAAGAGTAGAAAATGATACAAATAAAATGTTTAGAAAGTGATTGGTGTAAAATAATTCATTTTGAACTCCCAATCGAAATGAAATCAAGGCAAAAAATACCAAAATGACTATTCCAAGGAGCATGGAGAGATAATTGGCCTTTGAACGTCCCTCTCGCTTCAACAAAATGACCCCATTATAGATTAAAAAGATACCACTCAGAAAAAGCAAAAAAGGAAGTAAAATAAAGGGAAATATAAAAAAAGCGAAATGAATCTTCTCATACCCATTTTGATAAAAAAGGTAGCCTAGATAAAAATAACTGGAAATGAGGGATAATAAGAATAATACTGGATTCCACAAACTTCTATTATCTTTCCAAAATGACACTATAAAGGCTAATACAATTCCTATAACAAGATACATTTCTTCCTCCTTTAATGATTCTATTTTATCACAATTTTACATAGAGAAAAAGAGGGCATCTACCCCTCTCACTCCTTCATTTGACTCTCTGCATCGGCTACGACCTGTTCTAGACTGGTCTGACCAAGCTCAGCCTCCATAGCCAGCTGGATTCTCTCCAATTTTTGATCCAAAACATCATGAATATGAGCTCCAACTGGGCAATTTGGATTTGGATTGTCATGAAAACTGAAGAGTTGGCCTGTCTTACCAAGACATTCGACCGCTTGATAAACATCTAAAAGACTAATGTCTTTGAGATCCTTAACAATCTCTGTTCCGCCCGTTCCGCGCGCGACTGAAATCAGCTCTGCCTTCTTCAACTGGGACAAGGTCTTTCTGATAATGACTGGATTGACCCCGACACTAGCAGCCAGAAAATCACTGGTCACCTTGCTTTCCTTCCCCTCGAGGGCAATAATTATCAGCATATGAGTCGCAATGGTAAATCTACTTGGAATTTGCATCCTCTTCTCCTTTTTACGAGGCTACCCTGCCTCTACTCTTCTTTTTCTATTATTATACCCTTTTTAGTTGTAATGTCAATCGTTACCACTTTTCAACCAAGCATCTAATTCCCTATCATAGCCCTCTTTCTGGGCTAATTCTCTCAGAAATTCCTGATGATGAGTATGGTGGATACCATTGACCAGACTTTCATAGTAAACCTCAAAATAGGGAAGTTTGAGGTCTTTAGCCAGCTGCAATTCAGCTGCCACATCGTAGTCTACCCGTCGGAAGTCCATATCTACCAAACCCTTGTCATCAAACTCTAAAATCATATACTGGGCCCGCAAGTCCTTCCGCAACTGAGCATCTAGAAAGAAAGGCTGCCCAATCGAACCTGGATTGACAATTAATTGCCCACCAGTCCCGTAACGAAGCAACTGCTGGTGAATATGACCATAAACAGCAATATCACAAGGCGGATTGGTCACCAAGCGGTCAAAATCCTCTTGCGCTCCAGTATGAATCAACTCACGCCCCCAGTTCTTATCAGGCAGATGGTGGCTAATTCCTACCGTCAAATCACCAAACTGACGATGGAGCTGGAGTGGTTGATTGTGGAGCAGTTCAATTTCTTCTAGGGAAATTTCCTCTAAAACATACTGACACTGGCGCAAAAGATAGCGTTGACTGGGGCGAGTATTATCCAATTCCTTGCGGACACCATGCCAAAGACTGTCTTCCCAGTTTCCCAAAACTCTAGCCGTAATCGGTAGATCAGCCAACAAGTCCAAAATCCTTCTACGCCCTGTCCCTGGCATGAGAATGTCTCCCAAAAGCCAGTATTCATCCACTCCTAGCTGCCGAGCATCTGCCAAAACTGCCTCTAAAGCAGTGGTATTGCCATGAATATCTGAAAGAAGAGCTATTTTCGTCATATCCATCTCCTCGTTTTTTCTCTTGCAATAAGTATAACATAAAAAGTCACAGCTAGAGAAATCTAGCTTTTTTTGATATACTAGATAAAGATATTAGACAAGAGGAAACGAATGACCCCGAATAAAGAAGATTATCTAAAGTGTATTTATGAAATTGGCATAGACCTGCATAAAATTACCAACAAGGAAATTGCGGCCCGCATGCAAGTCTCTCCCCCTGCCGTAACTGAAATGATTAAACGGATGAAGAGCGAAAACCTCATCCTTAAGGACAAGGAATGTGGCTATCTACTGACTGACCTCGGCCTCAAATTGGTCTCTGAGCTCTATCGTAAGCATCGCTTGATTGAAGTTTTTCTAGTCCATCATTTAGACTATACGAGTGACCAGATTCACGAGGAAGCTGAAGTCTTGGAACATACTGTCTCTGACCTGTTCGTGGAAAGACTGGATAAATTGCTAGGATTTCCCAAGACCTGCCCTCACGGAGGAACTATTCCTGCCAAGGGAGAACTCTTAGTTGAAATCAATAACCTGCCACTAGCTGACATCAAGGAAGCTGGCTCCTATCGCCTAACTCGGGTGCACGATAGTTTTGACATTCTCAGTTATCTGGACAAGCACTCACTTCACATCGGTGACCATATCCAAGTCAAGCAGTTTGATGGCTTTAGCAATACCTTCACTATCCTCAGTAAAGACGAGGACTTACAAGTAAGTATGGACATTGCCAAACAACTCTATGTCGAGAGAATCGACTAATTTCTCCAATCCCCTACCAACCCTGAAAATCAAATTTTCAGGGTTTTATTTCTAGCATTTGATTTTGCTTTCATTTAGTTGTAGAATGTTTGTAAAAAACAAGAAAGATAGTTTAAACTATGAAAAAATCACTAAAAATTTTTGCTACATCTAAATGGTTCGACCTCTTCGGGGTTGCTTTGGTCGTTGGGATTGCGATTGCATCTGGTTACCTCAACTCACGCCTCGATAAATTCGTAGATTGGGGACCATGGACAGCTCTTGTACCCTTTGGATTGATTTCCGTAACCAACGTTGGGATTTCCATGTTGTCCACTCGTTTCACGGGGAAATTAAGCAAATGGGGAAATTACTTTGGTATTGTTAATACCATTTTGTCCGGTGCTATTGATTATATCCTTGGAAATAAGGCGGCCATTATCACCTATCCTGTCACCTTCCTCATTTATACCTTTGCGATTAAGAAATGGGAAGCTTCGCAAGAAGGCAGACCCAACCAAATGAGCCAAAAACAGCTAAAATTGGCGGCCATCATTATTTCCATCATCGCCTTCCTCTTTGCCTTTGTGACAAACTATATCGGCTATGGGGGCAAGATGAATCTCCTTGCCTACGTAACAACTATTGCCTTTGCACTGTCCCTCATTGCAAATGCTTTGAACGCATTGAAACTAACAACTCAGTGGGGCTTTTGGTTGATTTACAATTTCGTTCAGCTGACAAAAGCTGGTATTCAAGGAAACTTCGCCAATATCGGTAAATACATCTTTTATATCCTCAATGCAATCGGAGCTTTATTTGTCTGGAATGATGAAGAAGTTAGATAATAGAACAAAACTCAAATAAAGAATACTAGCCAACTTAAGAGAATCTCCCTTCTGCTATTTTTATCATTTTACTTGTAACTTCTATTCTTTTGGAGTAGAATGAAGATAGATAAAAGAGGGAGGTCATCTTATGAAAAATCTCTTTAGAATCCATTTTACAGCAATTGCAGTTATCGATTTGCTACTATTTGCATTTTTTACCACTAGACCCGAGACAGCTTTAGAATGGCTCTTGCTCTCTGGTTTTATTTTCCTCCTTGCTCAGGGACTCCTGCTATTTCGCTTGGTTTTCCGACTCAAACATCAATTCGCTGAGATTTATCCTCAAATCAATAAAAAGATTCGCTTCTATTATTTAGGAGTTCTCACCATTGATTTTCTATTTTTTATCCTTTAGCCTTCACTAGTTCTCAGCGTTCTCCCTCTCTTATGCCAATTGTCACTGCTTGCCATTCTACTTTTTATTATACGACGACTAACTACCTAAGAGACAACTATTCAGATTTTTACAACAAACACATCACTTTATGGGAGTGCCTCTAAAGAAAAGGAGGTTTTAGCATGAAAAAAATCATCTTCATCAAAACCATTCAACTCCTTGTCATTGATGGAATCATGCTGGCATTTTTGACATTTAAAGAGAGACTTACTTGGGATTGGATTTTGATTTATAGCGGTTGGCTCATTTTCTTTCATCCTGTGCTATTGACCTATCTTTCCAACCAACTTTGTGACCACTTTAGTCAACTCTATTCTCAGATTAGACCGAGATTCTGGCGTTTCGTCTTACAAATCCTCCTATGGGATATCCTGATGATTCTCTCCTTGCTGTTTTTAAGGGGTATCCCACTTTTACTTCAGGGAACTCTCCTAATCATAGGTCATCTCATCTCTTCCTACCGCATAAGCCAAAGCCTGAAAAGAGATTTCCCCAAGGCCTATCAAGAACCGATGTCTTTTTGGAGTATTTTATGATAGATAAGAAAGACCAAGCCGACTGGGTTTGGTCTTTCTTATCTATTTTTAGTATCAAGGATAATGGTGACTGGTCCGTCATTGACCAGCTCAACCTGCATATCCGCTCCAAAAATACCTGTCTGAACGGGCACTTCTTGCGCTAGTTTTTGATTGAAAGTATCATAGAAGTCTGATGCCCTATCAGGCTTGGCTGCACCTGTAAAGGCTGGACGATTGCCTTTCTTAGTATCCGCAAAGAGGGTAAACTGAGAAATAGAGAGGATTTCTCCTTCAATATCTTTGACAGACAGGTTCATCTTGCCTTCTGCGTCTGAAAAAATCCGCATATTGACCAGTTTTCTCACAGCATAGTCCAAATCTTCCTCTTGGTCCTCTGGTCCAACACCAACCAGCAATAAGAGTCCCTGATTGATTTTTCCCTGAACCTGACCTTCGATACTCACTTGGGCTTTTGTAACCCGTTGGATAATGATTTTCATAATAGCCTTTCTAGTAAGGGCTAGGGCAATTAACCGTTAGTCCGTTTGACAGAGTATACTTCTGGCACACTCTTAATCTTGTCCACAACCGAAGTCAGTGTCGAGAGGTTGGCAATACCGAAGGATACATGGATATTAGCAAATTTCATATCCTTGGTTGGTTGGGCGTTGACTGTTGAGATATTCTTAGTTGTGTTTGAAAGAACTTGCAGCACATCGTTCAACAGTCCTGTACGATTGAGACCATAGATATCGATATGGGCCATATACTCCTTATTTGAGTTTGAATACTGGTCTTCCCACTCCACATCAAGGAGACGTTGCTCGTAGTTTTCTTGGGCACGCAGGTTCATACAGTCCACACGGTGAATAGCCACACCACGCCCCTTGGTGATATAGCCAACAATATCGTCACCAGGAACAGGATTACAACACTTGGCAATCCGCACTAGGAGACCTGAGGCACCTTCAATGACCACTCCACCCTCATGCTTAACCTTGAGGGTTTCTTTGTTCTCAACCTTAACCTCGCCACCCTTGACAAGTTCTTCTGCCTCAGCCTTGGCCTTGGCACGTTCTTCTTCACGACGTTCCTTTTCAGTCAGACGGTTAAAGACAGTAATCGCACCGATTTCTCCAAAACCAATAGCCGCAAAGAGGGATTCTTCTGTCTTGTAGCTAGTCTTTTGCAGAACTTGATCCATGTGACGCTTGTCCATGAATTTATTGGCCACATAGCCGTTTTCTTGGAACTGAGCCATCAACATTTCACGACCCTTATTGACAGACAATTCCTTATCTTGGTTTTTAAAGAACTGACGAATCTTGTTGCGGGCCTTGCTGGTCTTGACCATGTTAAGCCAATCACGGCTTGGCCCAAAGGAGTTCGGGTTGGTGACAATTTCAACCTGATCCCCTGTCTTGAGCTTGGTTGTCAGAGGAACCATACGGCCATTGACCTTGGCACCCGTCGCTTTTTCACCGACCTTTGTATGGATTTCGTAGGCAAAGTCAATCGGTCCTGAATCTTTGGGAAGGGAACGAACAGCTCCATCTGGGGTAAAGACGTAAATCTCCTCAGCCAGATAGTTTTCCTTAACTGAATCCACAAATTCCTTGGCATCATCAGCCTGGTCTTGGAGCTCCATCATCTCCTTGATCCAGTTCATACCAATGGCTGATTCCTTGCTGTTAACCTGCCCCTTGATGCCCTTCTTATAAGCCCAGTGAGCCGCAACCCCGTACTCAGCCACCTCGTGCATTTCCTTGGTCCGAATCTGGAATTCGATTGGCCCTTTTGGTCCATAAACAGTCGTATGGATAGACTGGTAACCATTGGCCTTGCGGTTAGCGATATAATCTTTAAAGCGACCTGGCATTGGTTTCCAAAGTTCATGCACATAACCAAGCATGGCATAAACATCACTTTGGGTATCTAAAATACAACGAATAGCAATCAGATCATAGATTTCCTCAAACCGTTTTCTCTTGTCCTGCATTTTGCGGAAAATAGAGTAAATATGTTTGGGACGACCGTAAATCTTCCCTTTCAAGTGACGATCCGTCGTATAGTCTTCTAGTTTCGTAACTACCTCATCCACCAAGGCTTCACGCTCTCTGCGCTTTTCCTTCATCATATGGGTAATCTTATAAAACTCCGTTGGATTGAGATAACGGAAAGATAGGTCTTCCAATTCCCATTTGACACTGGAAATCCCCAGACGATGGGCAAGCGGGGCATAAATTTCCATGGTTTCTTTGGAAATACGCTCCTGTTTGTCTTTTCGAAGATGTTTCAGGGTCCGCATATTGTGCAAGCGGTCAGACAGTTTGACCAAGATAACACGGATGTCCTCAGACATGGCCATGAGCATCTTGCGATGATTTTCTGCCAACTGCTCTTCGTGAGACTTGTATTTAACTTTACCAAGCTTGGTAACCCCATCTACGATTACCCGCACATCAGGACCAAACTCCCTTTCCAAATCGTCCAAGGTCGCTTCTGTATCTTCTACCACATCATGCAAGAAACCACAAGCTACTGTTACAGCATCCAACTTGAGCTTAGCTAAAATACCTGCCACTTGGATGGGGTGAATGATATAAGGCTCACCTGATTTGCGATATTGACCACTATGGCATTCAACGGCGTAAACCAAGGCCTTATGGACAAAAGCCACATCTTCTTCCGATAAATATTTCTGTGTTAAAGCGACAACTTCTTCGCCTGTTAAATTCACTTCTTTTGGCATCTCTACTCTCCAATTCTTCCTACCATTTTATCACTTTTTTAAGAATATGAAAACTAGATTGGAACAGAATAAGAAAAAAATAATTCAGAATTGCTTGATAATTCTGAATTATTATTCTATAATATATTACGAAGTTAGATTTTAAACTTAGGTGATAGAAGGAGAGATAGAAGAACGGAAACCATATTGTAACCGAAAGACTTTCTGACTTCCCCAATTCCATTGAAGATACAAAAGATAAACGATGGAACTCATGTCACATACACTGGTACCTTGACTGAATTTTGGAATTAAAAACCCTCAAGATACTTTCTTTTATCCTTTAGTTTATAAGGAGAACACCTATGAAAAAAACTGCTATTTCTATCTTTGCTCTCCTAGTGTTAGGAGTTTGTTGCCTGTTTTTATTCAGCCAGCAAAGCTATAAAAAAACAGTCGTTCAATACTATGCTAACGACCAGAACCTGCCAAATAGGATAACTTATAGTGAATATAGCAATAAACGAGAAGCCAACTACGGTGGCACTCTAAACATCACGTCTATCAAACAAGCTAATGACGGAGTTTATGCAACCTATGAAGGGAAATTGACACCTCTCCAATATTGATAAATTGATAACCAGCCTGTCTTCATCTAGTCATGCTGGTTTTTAAGTTCATTCTAAATCCTTACCTATTCTTCCCAACTGTGCTATACTTATCTTATTACATTCTTTGAGATTGGAGCTAATATGAAAATCCATAAAACCGTGAATCCTGTTGCCTATGAAAACACCTATTACCTGGAAGGTGAAAAGCACCTCATCGTCATCGATCCTGGTAGCCATTGGGAAGCTATTCGTCAGACAATAGAGAACATCAACAAACCTATCTACGCTATTCTCCTTACCCACGCCCATTATGACCATATCATGAGTCTGGACCTAGTTCGCGAGACTTTTGGCAATCCTCCTGTCTATATCGCAGAGAGTGAAGCTAGCTGGCTCTATACTCCTGTCGATAATCTCTCTGGGCTTCCTCGCCACGATAATATGGCAGATGTGGTCGCAAAACCTGCAGAACACACCTTTGTCTTTCATGAGGAATATCAATTAGAGGAATTTCGTTTCACTGTCTTGCCAACACCAGGTCACTCTATCGGTGGTGTTTCTATCGTCTTTCCTGATGCTCACCTAGTCTTAACAGGGGATGCTCTTTTCCGAGAAACAATCGGACGGACCGACCTTCCGACTGGTAGCATGGAGCAACTCCTTCATAGCATCCAGACCCAACTCTTCACCCTACCAAACTACGATGTCTATCCAGGGCATGGTCCAGCTACGACCATCGCTCACGAAAAGACCTTCAATCCTTTTTTCTAGTAATATGATGACAATTAAGTAAACTATCCAGCAAGTCTTTCCATTATAAAAGGCATCCAATCAAGTTTTCAGACCTGATTGGATGCCTTTTTCTGATTACTTGCTTCTTTGCATTACCAAATAATCACGCGCTCTTCTGGTGAACGCCACATACCGTCTCCTTCTTTGACATCGTAGGTTGTAAAGAAATCATCAAAGTTTGGTACTTGTACATTGACACGGAGTTTGGCTGGTGCGTGCACATCGACGCTAGCCAAGAGTTTCATAAATTCTGGACGACCTTTCATGCGCCAGATGCGACCGAAGTTGTAGAAGAATTCTTCTGCTGAGAAGTCCGGTTCTCTCTTAGCTGCTTCAAGCGCTGCAGCGATTCCTCCCAAGTCAGCCACGTTTTCTGACACAGTCAATTTACCATTAATGGTTGCTCCATAAGAATCTTGTCCATCAAATTGGTCAATAACTTTTTGTGTTTTCTCCTTGAAGGCAGCATAGTCACTCTCTGTCCACCAATCCTTGAGACTACCATTTTCATCAAAGGAAGCTCCGTTGGTATCAAAGGCGTGGGAAATTTCATGGGCAATAACTGCCCCAATACCACCGTAGTTAGCAGAAGACGACTGATGTAAGTCATAGAAAGGCGCCTGTAAAATAGCTGCTGGGAAGACAATCAGGTTCTTCTGAGGATTGTAGTAGGCATTGACCATATGAGCAGGCATGCCCCACTCCTTGTAGTCTACAGGCTGGTTCCACTTGCTCCAACTGTGTTTGATTTCCACACGCGCAAAGGCTAGAGCATTGTCAAAAAGACTAGCATTTTCATCCACTACCTTGTCCTTGTAGCGTTCTGGCAATTCTTCTGGATAACCGATATAAGGCTTGATGACATTGAGTTTGACGATGGCCTTGTCACGAGTTTCTGGAGTCAGCCAGTCATTTTTAGCCAAGCGTTCTTTATAAACATCAATCATGGTTGCCACTTTTTTCTCTACGTCCGCCTTAGCTTCTGGAGAGAATTTTTCATGGGCATACCAGAGACCCAATGCTTGTTTGAATGGACCTTGTGCTAGCTGGTAGGCTGCCTTAACCTTGTCTTTGGCTTCTGGAACTCCTGAAAGCGCACGGCTATAGGCACCTGACAAGACACGGATTTCTTCTGTTAAATAGCTGGTTGAAAGATTCACAACACTCAAAATCAAGGTTGCCTTGAGGAGAGGCCATGCCTCTTCACTATAGAATTGGTCTGCTGCTTGCCAGAAACGTTCCTCGTCTACGATAACCTTGTCTGGTACTTGTCCCAGAACGGCTTGGAAGAAGTCATCCAAAGGTAGGGCAGGTGCGAATTTCTTGAAATCTTCGTAAGCATATGGGTGGTAGAGTTTAGCATACTCTGAACTTTCTTCATTAGAAAGCACTACTGCCGCAATTCGGCGATCCAATTCTAGTCTTTTCTCTAGCAAGTCTTCAATTTCTGTATCAGAGAAATCATAAGCCTTGAGGAGATCTGCGCTACTTTCTTTCCAAAGAGTCAAGAGCTCTTCGCACTGAGGATGGTCTTCTGCATAGTAGGTCGTATCTGGCAGGATTGTTCTTGGAGCACTAGCCCACAGAACATTGATTCTGGCATCCATAAAGTCTGGCGATACACCAAAAGGAAGGAAGTTTGGTTTTCCTGCAAGCTCAAACTCTGCTAGTCTAGCTGTAAAATCTGCAAAAGTCTCCAATTCTTGGAATTCTTTAAGAAGAGGCAAAACAGGTGTAATACCGTCAGCTTCTCTCTTATCAAAATCACGAACTAGGCGGTGGTATTTGATAAAATTTTCCAAGATAGAATCCTCAGGCACTTCTTCTCCTGCCAACCACTTGTCTGTTGTCGCTAGCATCAGGTTTTCAATTTCCTGGTCTAAATCAACAAAACCTCCCGTTTGAGACTTATCTGCTGGGATTTCAGCAGTCTTCTGCCATTCTCCATTGATTGCATCATAAAAATCATCTTGATAACGTGTCATCTTGTTCTCGCTTTCATTTGTACTTGCTTTTAGCTTAACAAAAATTACTTGGGAATGCAATTAAAAATGAACTGATATTTTCTATTGTTTTTCAGTTATTATTTTAATTTTTTTTAAAAATTAACTTGACTTAATTTTTTTTTTAAGGTATATTAAGAGACAGGAGGAATACAAGTTTATGATACGTATCGAAAACCTCAGTGTCTCCTACAAAGAAACGTTGGCACTTAAGGATATTTCACTAGTGCTCCATGGACCAACAATTACCGGTATTATTGGTCCAAACGGTGCTGGGAAATCAACATTATTAAAAGGGATGCTGGGAATTATCCCACATCAAGGTCAGGCATTTCTCGATGACAAGGAAGTTAAAAAATCCTTACATCGAATCGCCTATGTCGAACAAAAAATCAATATCGACTACAACTTTCCCATCAAGGTCAAGGAATGTGTCTCGCTAGGACTCTTTCCCTCTATCCCTCTCTTTCGAAGTTTAAAGGCTAAACATTGGAAGAAAGTGCAAGAGGCCCTTGAAATTGTCGGTCTAGCTGACTACGCTGAACGTCAAATCAGTCAACTGTCTGGAGGTCAGTTCCAGCGGGTCTTGATTGCCAGATGTTTGGTGCAGGAAGCCGACTATATCCTCTTGGATGAACCCTTTGTTGGGATTGACTCTGTTAGTGAGGAAATCATCATGAATACGCTGAGAGATCTGAAAAAAGCTGGGAAGACGGTTCTCATCGTCCACCACGACCTCAGCAAGGTTGCCCACTACTTCGATCAAGTCTTGCTTGTCAATCGAGAAGTGATTGCCTTTGGTCCAACCAAAGAAACCTTTACCGAAGCCAATCTCAAAGAAGCTTATGGTAATCGACTCTTTTTCAATGGAGGTGACCTATGATTGCAGAATTTATCGATGGATTGCAAAAATTCCATTTCTTACAAAATGCCTTGATAACAGCTATTGTCGTCGGGGTCGTAGCTGGAGCTGTAGGATGTTTCATCATCCTACGCGGGATGTCACTCATGGGAGATGCCATTTCACATGCTGTCTTACCAGGTGTAGCCCTCTCCTTCATCTTGGGCGTTGACTTCTTTATCGGAGCCATTGTCTTTGGATTGCTAGCTGCTATCATCATTACCTACATCAAGGGGAACTCGATTATCAAAAGCGATACCGCCATCGGCATTACCTTTTCTTCTTTCTTAGCCCTCGGTATCATCTTGATTAGTGTCGCTAAAAGTTCAACTGACCTTTTCCATATCCTTTTTGGTAATATCCTGGCCGTCCAAGATACGGATATGTTTATTACTATGGGTGTAGGAGCAGCCATTCTCTTGTTAATCTGGATTTTCTTCAAGCAACTCTTGATAACATCCTTTGATGAACTCTTGGCTAAAGCCATGGGAATGCCTGTCAATTTCTATCACTACCTTCTCATGGTACTCTTGACTCTCGTGTCTGTGACAGCCATGCAAAGTGTCGGAACTATCCTGATTGTAGCCATGCTGATTACCCCAGCTGCAACTGCTTATCTGTATGCTAATAGCCTAAAAAGCATGATTTTCCTTTCCTCAACCTTTGGAGCGATAGCTTCAGTTTTGGGACTCTTTATCGGTTATAGCTTTAACGTTGCGGCAGGTTCTAGTATCGTGCTCACAGCTGCTAGTTTCTTTCTCATTAGCTTCTTTATCGCTCCAAAACAACGATATTTGAAACTGAAAAATAAACATTTGTTAAAATAAGGGGCAAAACCCCAATAAATTGGAGGATCTAATGAAAAAATTAGGTACATTACTTGTTCTCTTTCTTTCCGTCATCGCTCTTGTAGCATGTACTAGTGGAAAAAAAGATGCAGCTTCTGGTCAAAAACTAAAAGTTGTTGCTACAAACTCAATCATCGCTGATATTACTAAAAATATTGCTGGTGACAAGATTGATCTTCACAGTATCGTTCCTGTTGGTCAAGACCCACACGAATACGAACCACTCCCTGAAGACGTTAAGAAAACTTCTCAAGCTGATTTGATTTTCTATAACGGTATCAACCTTGAAACAGGTGGCAATGCTTGGTTTACAAAATTGGTAGAAAATGCCAAGAAAACTGAAAACAAAGACTACTTTGCAGTCAGCGAAGGCGTTGATGTTATCTACCTTGAAGGTCAAAACGAAAAAGGCAAAGAAGACCCACACGCTTGGCTTAACCTTGAAAATGGTATGATCTTTGCTAAAAATATCGCAAAACAATTGAGCGCTAAAGACCCTAGCAACAAGGAATTCTACGAAAAAAATCTTAAAGAATATACTGATAAGCTAGACAAACTTGACAAGGAAGCTAAGGAGAAATTTAACAACATCCCTGCTGAGAAAAAACTCATTGTAACCAGCGAAGGATGCTTCAAATACTTCTCTAAAGCCTACGGTGTCCCAAGTGCCTATATCTGGGAAATCAACACTGAAGAAGAAGGAACTCCTGACCAAATCAAGACCTTGGTTGAAAAACTTCGCCAAACAAAAACTCCTTCACTCTTTGTAGAATCAAGTGTGGATGACCGTCCAATGAAGACTGTTTCACAAGACACAAACATCCCAATCTACGCACAAATCTTTACTGACTCTATCGCAGAACAAGGTAAAGAAGGCGACAGCTACTACAACATGATGAAATACAACCTTGACAAGATTGCTGAAGGATTGGCAAAATAATACTCAATGAAAAACGTCATTCTCACACGAGCTGGCGTTTTTTCTATACCCATATTTCCGGTCAAATCATTGGAAAATTCCGACTGTTTCAGCTAAAATGGAAGAAAAAAGATTGGAGTATCCTATGGTAACTTTTCTCGGAAATCCTGTGAGCTTTACAGGTAAACAACTACAAGTCGGCGACAAGGCGCTTGATTTTTCACTCACTGCAACAGACCTTTCTAAAAAATCTCTGGCTGATTTTGATGGCAAGAAAAAAGTCTTGAGTGTCGTGCCTTCTATCGATACAGGCATCTGCTCAACTCAAACGCGTCGTTTTAATGAAGAACTGGCTGGACTGGATAATACGGTTGTCTTGACTGTTTCAATGGACCTCCCTTTTGCCCAAAAACGTTGGTGCGGTGCTGAAGGTATTGAAAATGCCATCATGCTCTCAGACTATTTCGACCATTCCTTTGGACGTGATTATGCCCTCTTAATCAATGAGTGGCATCTATTGGCACGCGCAGTCTTTGTCCTCGATACTGACAATACGATTCGCTATGTTGAATACGTGGACAATATCAACTCTGAACCAAACTTCGAAGCCGCAATTGCAGCTGCTAAAGCCCTATAGAAAAAATCCTCTGTCACAAAGAGTTCCCTACTCTTTGAAACGGAGGATTTTTTGTTTACGAGTAAATATAAGTTCAATCAGATAAAAGCAACTACCTTACTCTACAGATTTCAAGGCTTCAAGCATATCAACCTTTCTCAGATGATGATTGACGAAGAAACCAAGCAAGGTCAAAATGGTGCTTACTGCTGCCACTGGGATTACATAGACTTCCCAGCCTACCTGCGGATAAAAGAGAATAGTCGCAGGTGAAATCATTTGGATCAAAAATTGGTGTAAATAGAAACCTGATACCAGACCAAGTACAATTCCCACAAGGGACAGCACAATCGTCTCACGGTAAATGTAGAGAGTGACTTCATTATTATGAAAACCGAGAACCTTGATAGTGGAGAGTTCACGGATTCTCTCAGCTACGTTAATGTTGGTTAGATTGTAAAGGATAACGATAGCCAACAGAACCGATACTATGACCAAGATGGTCATAGTCTGATTGAGTGAGCTAGCGACGGAGTCAAAGAGTCGAATGGCTGAAGCATTTTGGACAACGCTGGACACCGCAGCTTGATTCATAAGTAAGCCGGCCTGCCTTTCGATACTAGTTGCACTGGTATCCCTTAGCGAAACCAGATAAGTGTTGGCTTGGGGTAGCTGGCCGTAAATTTGCTCATAGCTAGCCTGACTCATATAAATAAAGTGACCAACGTAGTTCTCAGTAATAGCAGCAACCGTTAATTCCTTACCTTCAATTTCTAGAGTTTGTCCAACCTTGACACCTGCCAGCTGGGCAAGTTTAGCTGTAATAACGACGCCATCTTTTAATGTCAGCTCCTGCTGATGATGTTGCAGATGGATAAAGGGAGTCAAATCCTCCTTCTCTGTCATCATAAGAGTAACAGTCTGAAGACCAGCCTTGCCTTTAAAATCCTTGTCTAGCGTCTTAGAATAAATTTTCTGGTAGGCTTGAATAGCCTGACCTTTCAACACTTCTTCTAGATTTGCCTTGTCTTGATTGGTCGCACTAAGATTTTCAGAGACAATCATTTGATACTGTTGGATTTGTTGAAACTGTCTATACGGAACTCCTGCTACAGAGGATTGAATTCCCAAACCTGCAAAGAGCAGAGCGACTGAACCTGCCACACCAAAGATCGTCATCAACATCCGCTGTTTATAACGGAAGATATTACGGGCTGTTACCTTATGGGTAAAACTGAGACGACGCCAGATAAAACCGATGCGCTCTAGTAAGATTTCAGCTCCTTTAACAGGAGGTTTAGGCAATAAAAGCTGGGCTGCTTCGTCATGAAGTTCCCTACGAGCTACCAAGTAGGCTGGTAGCACACTCGCCAACCAACTCAAGACAAGAGCCAGTAAGCTATAGGTCCAATAGAACTGAATCTGGGTTTCTCCCACCACCATGCCTTTTGTAATGACACTTGAAATCACACCTGCTAGTAAATAATGTCCAAGTATGCTACCTGGAGCTGTTCCTACAGTCCCAGCTACTAGACCGTATAGGAGAAACTTGACGATAATATCCTTACTACGATAGCCCAAGGCCTTAAAAATCCCTGCATGAGTTCGCTCTTCATCCACAAAACGAGTCATGGTTGTAAAGGTCACCATAGCTGCTACGGCATAAAGCACTACAGGAAAGATATTGCCCACTGCCCGAATACTGGCTGAAGCATTGCTGTACATGAGGTAGCCCTGACCGCCAGGCATGGTCTGACGATTATAGACTTGATACTTGGGCTCAGCTAATTCATCCAAGACTTGCTGATGTTTTTCTAATTTTTCCTTTTCTTGGGCTAAATTTTGTTCAGCCTGCTTTATTTTGTCCTCTTCCTTGCTCAATTCCTGCTTAGCTTGGGTAAGTTGAGCACTAGCCTGCTCTCTCTGAACTTGAGGTAGCAAGGCTAGTTGACTTTCCTGAGCCTGTAAACGAGCTTGAGCAGTTGCTAAACGACTCTTGCCTTCCTGCAAATTAGCCTGAGCCTTATCAAGGGTCTCTTGCCCCTTATCGAGAGACTCTTGGCCTTCTTTTTTCAAGAATTGCAGACGTGCCTTTCCATTATCTGACAAAGCTTGTTCAAGGTCTTCCTGATGTTGCTTAGATTTTTCTTCATAAGCTGATGAAAAGGCATTTAATTCTGATAAATCTTGATATTTCAAACGAGCTATATTGTAGACTTTCTGATCAAACTGACTAGGTAAAATCACCCCATAGGCTGTCAGAGTCCCACTTCCACTTCCTGCGTAGCCCATATCTCGCTGAGAGAGGATTTCAGCTGAATCCACAAAACCAGTAATGGTATAAGTATGGTCTTTTAAAGAGGAATGACCCTCTTCTTTTTCTTTAAAACTAATTTCCTGTCCCACGCTGTATTGGCCTTGCAAATGAGTGGCCAAAGCGATTTCCTTGTCTAACTGAGGAAGTCGTCCCTCTCTTAGCTGAAAGGTTGAAATTCGCTCTGGTTTGGAGTACAGCCGAATGGCATCCTGCCCATTTTCCATAGTCACATCTGTCAAATAGCCAAACTCAACCTCTGCGCCCTCCGTCTGTTTTAGTTCTTCTTGATCTGCTTGATCCAAACCATAATTAGACATAACTGCCAAATCCAAGGTTTGAGCAGTTGTTAAATAATCATTAGCTGTCGCCTCCATGTTGGGGCTGGTTACTTTGAGGCCTACTAAGGCTAGAGATCCCAACATCATCAAGGTTAAGATGGATAAAAAACGCCCCTTGGAGCCTGTGAAGGACTGAATTAAGTCCTTCCAATAGGTTTTTCGCTTGATCATGCTAGTACTCCAAACTGTCGATATCCTGAGGATACTGGTTCCTCACCACATCCTTGACACTGGCATCGTGCATATGAATCACGCGATCAGCAATGGGCGCCAAAGCTCCATTGTGAGTCACGATGATTACCGTCGCTCCCTTTTGACGAGACATATCTTGCAGAATTTTCAAGACTTGCTTGCCCGTCTGATAATCCAAGGCGCCTGTCGGTTCGTCACAAAGGAGAATTTTAGGATTTTTAGCTACCGCGCGTGCAATGGAGACTCGCTGTTGCTCCCCTCCAGAAAGCTGGGCTGGAAAGTTATTGAGACGATGAGCCAGACCTACATCTGTCAAGACCTGTTCAGGATTCAAGGCATCTGTCACGATTTCTGAAGCCAACTCCACATTTTCCTTAGCGGTTAGATTGGAAACTAGATTATAAAACTGAAAAACAAAGCCTACATCATTGCGACGGTAATTGGTTCTCTGGTGCGAACTATAGTCTGCAATATTGGCACCATCAATCCAGATTTCCCCCTCATCATTGGTATCCATTCCCCCAAGAAGGTTAAGAACCGTTGACTTGCCTGCACCAGATGCACCTAGAATAATCACCAATTCACCCTTTCAATCTCAAAATTCACATCGCGATTGGCCACAATCTCCGTGTCCCCAACCTGATAACGCTTGTAACAGTGTTTCATCTCAATATAAGCCATCAGACCCACCCTCTCTCAAACAAATTACTTCCTACTACCATTATAACGCTTTTTCAACTAGTTGGAAACTGCTTACATTCTTAAATCCTTATTAAAAGGGGCTCTATAATATTTGTAGTGGGTAAATCCCCTATGGATATTATGGAGCCTATTTTGTTGTAGAAAAAAAAGTCCCATAAGATCTATAATGAAAAGCGACAAAACAACTCATTAGAAAGATTCATAT
>CAKMOM010000035.1:0-3939 GCA_927910965.1 uncultured Streptococcus sp. | reverse complement strand
GGAAATCATTTCCACTATATACCTAAGAGTGATTTGTCAGCAGGAGAATTGGCTGCAGCCCAAGCTTATTGGAATGGTAAACAGGGTTCTCATTCTTCTACAAGTTCAAGTAAATCAAGTAGTGATAATTCTAAGCCAGCCCAACCAAGTTTGACAACGACTCCAAATCTGACTGTCACACCAACTTATCATCAAAATCAAGGGGAAGACATTTCAACACTTTTAAGTGAATTGTATTCCAAACCTTTATCAGAACGCCATGTGGAATCGGATGGCCTAGTATTTGATCCGGCACAAATCATCAAACGTTACAGCTAATGGTGTTGCAGTGCCCCACGGGGATCATTATCACTTTATCCCTTATTCACAAATGTCTGATTTAGAGCAGAAGATTGCAAGAATGATTCCGTTAAAAGGGCAAAATGGATTAAACCAAATTGGTACAGATATTAAACCTTTAGCATCAAAAGAAGTAGTTCATAAGTTCTTAGGACAACCAATCAAAGCTTATGGAAAAGGTTTAGATGGTAAGCCTTATGATACGAGTGATGGATATATATTTACCAAAGATTCAATTGATTCCGTTGATAAATCAGGTGTTATTGCCAAACATGGAGATCATTTCCATTATATGGGGTATGGTGAATTAGAACAATTCGAATTGGATGAGGTTGCTAAATGGATTCAAGAGACTGGTAAAAATCCAGCTGACATAGTTTCTTCAGTTTACTCACATGAGAAAGAAAAACCAAAGTTTGATTATAAAAAAGTAACTAGTAAAGTTTCTAGAAATAGTAAAGTTGGTTATATAATTAATGAAGGTGGTAAAGATTATTTTTATTCACGTGAAGAACTCGATCTTACTCAAATAGCTTTTTCTGAGCAGGAACTAATGCTTAAAGATAAAGATAATTATCGTTATGATATTGTAGAAACAGATATTAAACCAAGATTAGCTGTAGATGTATCTAGCTTGCCTATGCATGCAGCGAATACTACGTATGATACTGGAAATTCCTTCATTATTCCACATATTGATCACATTCATGTTGTGCCATATTCTTGGTTAAGTAGTGATCAAATAGCAACTATAAAATATGTAATGCAGCATCCTGATGTGCGTCCTGAAGTTTGGTCCAAACCAGGTCATGATGATGCTGGATCTGTTATTGCTAATGTAACGCCTCTTGAAAAACGTGCCGGAATGCAGAATTGGCAAATTATCCATTCTGCTGAAGAAGTACAGAAAGCACTTAAAGAAGGCAGGTTTGCAACTCCAGATGGATATATTTTTGATCCTCAGGATGTATTGGCGAAGGGAACTTATATTTGGGCAGATAAATCTTTCAGTATTCCTAAAGCTAATGGTGATTCATTGAGAAGTATCAATCAATCTGATTTATCAGAGAAAGAGTGGAAACAAGCTCAAGAGTTGATAGCTAAAAGAAATAAAGAAAAAGAGACAACAAATGCTTCTTCTACTTCACATCTAGTTTCTTCAGATAAGAAATCGGAAACAAAGAAAGATGCAACGGATTCAAACAAAGTTGATGAACAACCAAAGGATAATAAATCTCAAAATGAGGCAGATGCGACTAGCAGCAATCCTTCAGTAGAAAAAGTTGGTGAAGAAGAAAAATCACATACAGAAAATAAAGCAGATGACTATGATGATATACCGGATTATGGATTAGATAAAGCTACTTTAAAAGATCATATAAATCAAATAGTGAAAATTACTCAAATTGATTCTAAATATCTTATTTTTTCATCAGAAGGAGTTCAATTTTATAATAATAATGGGGATTTAGTAACCTATGATATTAAAACTCTTAAGCAAATAAAACCTTAGAATATTTTGACTAATGGTAAACTAGTTGAAAGGATATTGTTCTATTTTTGGATAGAATAATGTCCTTTTATTTTTTAATAAATAGTTGAAATTTCCGGCCATAAAAATGAAGAAAGGATTCTTAAAGTAATAATTTTATTATCACTCACTAAAATTTCTTGACAGATAAACTTAAAAAAGGTAAACTATTTACTGGTTAATTAATCGGTTAAATAACCGGTTTAGAAAAAACTGTTTAACCGATAAAAAGAAGTTACGAAATAGCTTCATCATTTATTGAAATGAGGGATTTATGAAATTCAGTAAAAAGTATATTGCAGCCGGATCAGCTGTTATCGTATCCTTGAGTCTTTGCGCCTATGCACTAAATCAGCATCGCTCGCAGGAAAATAAGGATAATAATCGTGTTTCTTATGTGGATGGTAGCCAGTCAAGTCAGAAAACTGAAAACCTGACACCAGATCAGGTCAGTCAAAAAGAAGGAATTCAGGCTGAGCAAATTGTCATCAAAATTACAGATCAGGGCTATGTAACGTCACACGGTGATCACTATCATTACTATAATGGGAAAGTTCCTTATGATGCCCTCTTTAGTGAAGAACTTCTGATGAAGGATGCTAATTATCAACTTAAAGACGCTGATATTGTCAATGAGGTCAAGGGTGGCTATATCATCAAGGTCGATGGAAAATATTATGTCTACCTGAAAGATGCAGCTCATGCTGATAATGTTCGAACCAAGGATGAAATTAATCGTCAAAAACAAGAACATGTCAAAGATAATGAGAAGGTCAGCTCAGATGTTGCTGTAGCAAGATCTCAGGGACGCTATACGACAGATGATGGCTATGTCTTTAATCCAGCTGATATTATCGAAGATACGGGTGATGCTTATATCGTTCCTCATGGAGGTCACTATCACTATATTCCAAAAAGTGATTTGTCTGCTAGTGAGTTAGCAGCAGCAAAAGCTCATTTAGCTGGCAAAAATACGCAACCAAGTCAGTTAAGCTATTCTTCAACAGCTAGTGATAATGACACGCAATCTGTAGCACAAGGCTCAACTAGCAAGCCAGCGAATAAAGCTGAAAATCTCCAAAGTCTTTTGAAAGAACTCTATGACTCACCTAGTGACCAACGTTACAGTGAATCAGACGGTCTGGTTTTTGACCCTGCTAAGATTATCAGCCGTACGCCAAATGGAGTTGCGATTCCGCATGGCGATCATTATCACTTTATTCCTTACAGCAAACTCTCTCCTTTAGAAGAAAAGATTGCTAGAATGGTGCCTATCGGTGGAACTGATTCTACGGTGTCTACAAATGAAAAACCTCATGAAGTAGCGTCTAGACTAGGAAGTCTTCCAAGTAATCCATCTACTTTGAATTATCCTTCCTTGCTTACAAATAAGACTATCTCTTCAACATCTGATGGTTATATCTTTAATCCTAAAGATATTGTCGAAGAAACAGCCACAGCTTATATCGTCAGACATGGTGATCATTTCCATTACATTCCAAAATCGACCATAATTGGTCAACCGACTCTTCCAAATAATGATCTAACAACACCTTCGCCATCTCTTCCAATCAATCCAGGAACTTCACATGAGGAACATGAAGACCATGATCACGGCTTTGATGCTAATCGTATTATTGCGGAAGATGAAGCAGGATTTATCATGAGTCACGGCGACCATAATCATTACTTCTTCAAGAAGGATTTGACTGCTGATCAAATCAAGGCAGCGCAAGACCACTTGAAAGGTGCAAATACAGCAACACCAAATCCAGCTCATGATGACGATCACGATGAAGATCATCATGGACACCATCATGATGAAGACCATGATCACGGTTTTGATGCCGATCGTGTCATAAGTGAAGATGAATCAGGCTTTATCATGAGTCACGGTGACCACAATCATTACTTCTTTAAGAAGGATTTGACTGCTGATCAAATCAAGGCAGCGCAAGACCACTTGAAAGGGGCAAATACAGCAACACCAAATCCAGCTCATGATGACGATCACGATGAAGATCATCATGGACACCATCATGATGAAGACCATGATCAACGGTTTTGAT
>CAKMOM010000034.1:0-3469 GCA_927910965.1 uncultured Streptococcus sp. | reverse complement strand
ATTGAATCGTTTGTATCAAAGATTCGTCACTATAAGATGGAACAACGAATGCCTCAAAGTCCATGGGTAGAAAGGATTGTGCAGGTATTAGATTTAGATTATGAAGATTTATTTCGGAGGTAACTATGAAAAGAATAAATTCCAGTTTATATATTCCAACAAGTAAATGTCCTATTGGTATCTCTATACTTACTGAAATTTCTTTGTAGCGGTGAGTTAACTATACTACAGATTCTCTATGGAGCGTCACTCATTTCTTTTTTATGGATGTATGATCAACGTAAACAAGTGGCCAAGGTCAATATGAAAATTAGGATAAAGTGGATTGGTATTGGATTCGTTAGTCTACTGATTATAAGTCTATGTTTTAGTCTGATTCATGCTCAAGAAAGCACGAATCAAGCAAACTTAATTGGCCTTCAACATCAAGTTCCTTGGTTTTCATTTTTATTGTTCTTAATCAATGCGAGTATGGTTGAAGAATTTTTGTATCGTGAAATTTTATGGAACTTGGTTAGAAAAATTAGATATTCGAGTTGCTTTGACAAGTGTTTTATTTGCCTTAGCTCATCATCCAGGAACCATTCTAGCTTGGTGTTTATATGTTTCACTTGGGATGTTTTTAGGGGTGGTACGCTATAAATCGGACTTATGGGGCAGTATGGGTCTACATTTGGTGTGGAACCTATCAGTTTATGTCTTATTTTTTCTTTAATAATAGCTGGTCCGTTTTACGTATGAATTAATTTTGAAATAAAAAAACTAAATGAATTGATTTTAAAGAAATAAAATGCTAACATATATAGAAGATGTTAGCATTTTGTTTCTAAGAAAGGAGAATGATATGGTTGATAAAATAGAGAAACTGATGAACTCTTTCAATCAGTATGGTTTTTTAACTTTTTAAACAAGTAATAGATAAAAATTTACACTACAAAACCCTATTAAAAATGGTTGCAGAAGGAAAAATCGATGCTGAAGAAAAAGGGTTATATCGCTTACCTGATATTTATTTAGATGAGTGGTTTGTCCTTCAGTATCGATTTCCAAAGGGAATCTTTTCTTTGGAGACAGCACTTTGGTTACATGGTTTATCTTTGACTATCCCTTTTAACATGACGATGAGTTTTCCTTATGGTACGAATACCAAAAACATTAAGGAAGCAGATATATGTCCTATTATTTTACGCTCTCACTATAGTGAAGGAATTATTGAAATAGAGCGCCTTCCTGGTCAATTTATTAAAGTTTATGAAGTTGAGCGAGTTTTGGTTGAATGTCTAAGACCAGTTCATCAGGTGGATCTTCAAATTATTGCACCAGCGTTTAAAAAATATTTTCAACAAAATAAAATTCATTTACACAAATTATTTTATTATGCCCAGCTATTTAAAGTAACTGATAAGTTACAATCTTATACGGAGGTACTATCTTAATGTTTTCAAATGCGAATAGCTTTAAAGCAAAAATCAAAAACATTTCAAAAGATAAGGGAATTCCAGCTCAACAAGTACAACAACATTATTTAATTGAGCAAGTGTTAAAGCTGATTTCTACTAGTTCTTATAGAGATTCCTTCATTGTAAAAGGAGGGTATCTAATAGGTCAAATGATTGGACTAGATAAGCGAACTACAATGGATTTAGATGTCACTCTGAAGGGAACCGAAATGAGCAGAGAAAATTTGATTGATATCTTTGAAGAGATTCTTTGTTCTAAAACTGATGGTTTTTCATTTTCAGTAGATAAGCTAGAACCTATTCGCCAAGATGATGAATATGGAGGATTTTCATTAAAATTAAATGCAACTTTTGATACATTAAAGGAGGTTGTTTTTATTGATATTACTACTGGTGATAAGATCACACCAAGAGAAATTACTTATTCAATGACTTCTATCTT
Organism: uncultured Streptococcus sp.; assembly: GCA_927910965.1. Classification (GTDB taxonomy): domain Bacteria; phylum Bacillota; class Bacilli; order Lactobacillales; family Streptococcaceae; genus Streptococcus. The sequence continues at coordinate 1,567 of CAKMOM010000034.1, read as the reverse complement.
TACTAATGAAAGCATCAAGATATGGACATATAATCTAGAGACTGTACTTGCTGAAAAGTTAGAAACGATCATTAGTAGGGGATTAGCTTCGACACGCCCACGTGATCGATATGATCTTTTCACCTTGTATAAACTTAGAAAAGAAGAGATTAATCTTGAAGTATTAAAAAATGCACTTGAGAATACGGCAGAAAAACGTAAAAGTAAAGATACTATTTATAATTGGGAAGAACAAGTGAGAGGAATTGAAATTTCTGATTATCAGAAAGAGCTATGGATTCGTTATCAACGCCAATTTAAGTATGCTAAAGATATCTCATTTGATAACTCTGTTCAGGTTATTAGGGAAATTATGAAACAAATATTTTAGTACAAAAGTAACTCATTAGTAAAGCAGTGAGTTGCTTTTTTTATTCCAATAACTCCAAAAATGTGATAAAAATTTCAACTACTCTTATCTATAATAAAGCTACCTGTTCTTTGAAAATTGAATCCACTCCGTCTTGATTAGCGTGCCTGTGTAAGTAGGGACTGGAGAGTATTTCCCTGTGAAGGGCAACTGGCACAAGACGTGTGTGAGAATTTTCTAACAGACACGGAGTTTATCGTTACCAGACTTAAACGATGCGACAAACTAGATAAAGGAGTTAATCATGAAGGTAGTAAACTTGTATGATTTGAAACAAATGGGAAATAAAGGTGGTTGTACCATCCAATTGATTCATCACTTTCCTTTTGGTATGGGCTTAGGACATCTCAAAAAAGACTACATTGAATTTAAACGTGTTGGTATCGTTGATGGAAAAGCAGTAGAAGTCACTCTTCGAGAACCTTATTCGAGAGATCTACTGCAGGTTGTCAAGTCGATTAAGCAACGTCAGAAATTGATAGCTTATCGTTATAAAGAAGGAAAGCTGCTATTTGTGAAGAAGGAGGCATCAGATGTCCTCTGAACAACAGGAACGAATGGCAGTTCAATATGCAGAGCGTAGTCTTTTATTTACTGTAAGAAGTCTCTTAAAGATTCTAGAATGGTCTAGACGTCAGGCTTTAGCACAGGATTCCGCCTATAAGATAGGAGTGCAGAAATTAGAAGAATTGCTACAATCTCCCTATGCGATTGATACGATTAATCTGAAAAAAGATTTTTTTAGACAAACCAATTGATATAGAGAAATTTAAAGCTTTTTTAGAAAAAGAAGAGATTCCTTAGCCATCGCTTTGGCAAGGGGATTCTCTGCATTTCTACACGAAAGACCGTTCGATTCTAGACAATCATTAGACCATCTGTTAGAAAAATGGTAATGATCCGGAGAAATTAGCTGATTTTACCATGGATAAGTCATTAGACGATGCTATTGATGAAGCTAAATCCCAAATTACCTTTAGACAAGAAGGAGCCGTCAAACAGAAAGAGATGGTGAGATGATGTACAGTGGAAAGAAATTCCTACTATTCTCACTGTTAGGTATCTTACTAGGCTATCTTTTCATCGTTTGACGCTTTTGTATGATTCCTATACTGGAAATAGCTTAGATAAATGGACTCATCTTCTGATGGAAGGTCA
>CAKMOM010000033.1:0-7137 GCA_927910965.1 uncultured Streptococcus sp. | reverse complement strand
CGAATAGGAATGAAATGGAAATGATCCCCGTGAGGCACTGCCACACCATTGGCAGTACGTTTTGTAATCTGTGCTGGGTCAAATACTAATCCATCAGACTCCACATGACGTCGGCTAAGTGGCAAAGCGTACAATTCTTGAGGAGGCTAGCTAAATCTTCACTTTGACTTTCAGAATCTGTTGCAGGATTTTGAGGTGTCTCAGATTGACTCGTTCTCACACTAGATCTTGTTTCTCCTCTGCTTGAACGGTATTCAACCGTACTTAATTGGCCACCTTTTCCAGATAAGAAGGCTTGGGCAGCAGCTAATTCACTAGCAGACAAGTCACTCTTAGGAATATAGTGGAAGTGATTGCCATGAGGAACGATATAAGCATCACCCGTGTCCTCAATGATATCAGACGCATTGAAGATATACCCATCATCCGTTGTATAACGTCCTTGGGCTCTGGCTGCAACTACTGCCTGATCGTTAGAACTGCCCCCGTGATTACTACTGTGTTCCTGCTTCTGACGTTTAATCTCTTCTTTTGTACGAATATTGTCCGCATGAGCCGCATCTTTAAGGTAAACATAGTATTTCCCGTCTACCTTAATTACATAGCCACCCTTGATTTCATTGACAATGTCTGCATCCTTCAACTGATAATTCGGATCTTTCATGAGGAGTTCTTCACTGATGATAGCGTCATAAGGTACCTTGCCATTATAGTAATGATAATGGTCTCCATGAGAGGTCACATAACCTTGATCCGTAATCTTGATAACAATTTGTTCAGCGTTGATTCCCTCTCTCTTACTGACTTCATCAGGTGTCAAATTCTCTGCCTTTTGACCAGCCTGATCACCATCTATATAAGCAACTCGATTAGACTCTTTCTTAACTTGACCAGCTTGATAACGACCAAGTTCATAGGAACAAACACTTAGGGCAAGAACTGCAACTGAACCTGCTACATATTTTTTTATTGATTTTCATTCTTTCCTCTTTTCTTAACTCTATTTGATTCTCCGTAAAATTATGAACCAGTTAATTAACTAGTTAATAGTTTACTCTTTTTAGTATTACTTGTCAAGAATTTTTCGTATATACATAATAAAAATGAAAGCCTCTTTATCGAGACTTTCATTTTTCATTAGTTTATTTTTCTTTGCTTACAGATGTAGGATTACTACCTTTTAACAAAGCAAGTAATTTCTCTGCTTCTGCAATGATGCCATTATTATCCATGGTTTGGAGACTCAGATTATTTCGTAAACCAGCTAGGGTTTCTGTCGCATTGGCTTTCAAACTAGCATCTGTCACTTTATCGAGTAAAGTGTCTACTTCTTTGAGCTTGGCTTCTACTTTTTCAGTTTCTACTTGAGGGACTTCATCTTCGTCTGTTTTATCTTTAGACTCCTCCGCTGTCTCTTCTTCATCAGTACTCGGTTTATAAAGATTATCTACTGAAGGATTTAAAGCAGCGTGATTCTCTTTTTCATCGGATTCAGGGCGAGTTGGCTCACTTACTTCATCATGTTCCTTATTTTCATTAGGTTTGCCGTCTTGGTCTGCCTTATTTTTACGAACATGGTCGCTGGCATTGCCCCAACCATCGTCAGAATCAGGACGTTCGTTTGGATGTTCAACATAATATTTTACAGTCGCAAAGAGATCCTCAAGGCTATAACCCTTAGGTGCTTCATAGAGTCCTTCGTCAAACCAACCAAATTTAATGTTATGGTAATGGTCGTAATGAGGTATAATTAAGCTACCATTTTTAACTTCAACAGTATGTTGTAGATTGTAAGGAATATGATCAAGTGGGACCTTCTTAGCTGCTTTCACTTTATTATAGATTGCTTCTACTCCTTTAACCTCAGTATTTCCTGAACCCTGATTCTCTGTTGGAGGAGGTGTCAAACCTTTCTCCTTAGCATAAGCCTGGGCTGCCACTCTTTCAGCTTCAGACAAGCTCTCTTTCTTAATCCAATGACTATGGGTCATATGCGGAGTTACATAAGCATCTCCCTCATCACTGGTAATATCACGAATGTCAAAGATATATCCATCTTCTGTTGTATACTTACCTGCTAATTTCGCTAATTTAATTTCATCGTCTGTATAAGCAATTTGAGAATTTGGTTTTCCAAGTCGCTCTGGATGGGTAATTGGTGCTAGGAATGCCAATAAATCATCTACCAATTTTCCTTTATTAGAAGATTCATCATTCAAGCGTTCTGCTAATTTGTCTAAGGCTTGGAAGTCAGAAGTACGACCCTTATTTTCAGACAAGGCTTTATGTGCCTCGGCCAATAAATTATACGCTTTATCATAAAATTCTTGGTCACGAGGAGCGACATTTTCTTTCTTCGCAACTAGGACATGTGTTTCTTGAGTTTTCTCAGACAAGAGATTTTCAATGGCATCAATCTTATCCTTAGCCAAGTCTTTAGCTAGAACATAACGACTGACTCCCTTATCCTCGAAAATATAAGCGTCGCCAACTTTTCTAACAACCTGGTTGACATCAAGTTCAGTCGGTTTATTTTCCACTGATGCTAGAGGTTTGGTACTAGGTGCTGGTTTCAGAGGAGTAACACTTGGCAAGACACTGCCATTTTGACCCTTAACAGCTATCATACGAGCCAATTTTTCTTCCAGCGGTGACATTTGTGAATAAGGGATAAAGTGATAATGGTCTCCGTGAGGCACTGCAACACCATTAGCTGTACGTTTGATGATTTGTGCCGGATCAAAGACTAATCCATCAGATTCAACATGACGTTCTGATAAAGGTTTGGAATACAATTCACTTAAAAGTGTTGAAATGTCTTCCCCTTGATTTTGATGGTATGTTGGGGTAACAGTCATATTTGGAGTCTCTGTCAAACTTGGTTGAGCTGGCTTAGAATTATCACTACTTGATTTACTTGAACTTGTAGAAGAATGAGAACCCTGTTTACCATTCCAATAAGCTTGGGCTGCAGCCAATTCTCCTGCTGACAAATCACTCTTAGGTATATAGTGGAAATGATTTCCATGCGGTACGACAAAAGCGTCACCTGTATCTTCAATTACATCTGTCGGACTAAAGACATACCCATCATCCGTTGTATAGGCTCCTCCAGTTCCTCGATTCGGTGCCGACGTATTGAGATTAAAGTTTGGTTTAATCGGTGAACTTGGTGTTGAACTTGGTTTATCTGTACTGCTTGGTTTCGTTTTATCAGAATGACTTTGAACTGGCTGACCTCCAATTGGTAGATTTCGAGCCAATTTTTCTTCCAAGGCAGACATTTGCGAATAAGGAATGAAATGGAAATGATCCCCGTGAGGCACTGCCACACCATTGGCAGTACGTTTTGTAATCTGTGCTGGGTCAAATACTAATCCATCAGACTCCACATGACGTCGGCTAAGTGGCAAAGCGTACAATTCTTGAAGGAGACTAGCTAAATCTTCACTTTGACTTTCAGAATCTGTTGCAGGATTTTGAGGTGTCTCAGATTGACTCGTTCTCACACTAGATCTTGTTTCTCCTCTGCTTGAACGGTATTCAACCGTACTTAATTGGCCACCTTTCCCAGATAAGAAGGCTTGGGCAGCAGCTAATTCACTCGCAGACAAATCACTCTTAGGAATATAGTGGAAGTGATTGCCATGAGGAACGATATAGGCATCACCCGTGTCCTCAATGATATCAGAGGCATTAAAGATATACCCATCATCGTTGTATAACGGCCTTGAGCTCTGGCAGCAACTACCGCCTGATCGTTAGAACTGCCTCCATGATTATGACTGTGTTCCTGCTTCTGGCGTTTAATCTCTTCTTTTGTCCGAATATTGTCCGCATGAGCCGCATCCTTGAGGTAAACATAGTATTTCCCGTCTACCTTAATGACATAACCACCCTTGATTTCATTGACAATGTCTGAATCCTTCACTGATAATTCGGATCTTTCATGAGGAGTTCTTCACTGATGATAGCATCATAAGGAACCTTGCCATTATAGTAATGATAATGGTCTCCATGAGAGGTCACATAACCTTGATCAGTAATCTTGATAACAATTTGTTCGGCATTGATTCCCTCTCTCTTACTAACTTCATCTGGTGTCAAGTTCTCTGCCTTTTGACCAGCTTGATCACCATCAATATAAGCAACTCGATTAGAATCTTTCTTAACGTGACCAGCTTGATACCGCCCAAGTTCATAGGAACATACACTTAGAGCAAGGACTGCCACTGAACCCGCCACATATTTTTTATTGATTTTCATTCTTTCCTCACTTTAATTCTTCTGCTAGAACACTCATATTTTCTTCCAGGTTTTCTAAATAGGTCTTGTCATTTTGTGGGTCTGCCTCTAAAGGATTCAGAGTTTTAAGACCCACACCTGTTGATTTGACAAGAGTTTCAGCTACTTTTGAAGAAGCATTACTTTCTGTAAAAATCGTTTTAACCTTATAGGTTTTAACAAATTCCTGAATTTCTGTTAGTTGTCTTGGACTTGGTTCTTGTTCAGGAGAGATACCAGCGATTCCAAGTTGATTTAATCCAAATCTCTTAGCAAGATAAGAAAAGGCTGTATGCTGTGTTACAAAAGTTTTCTGACTCGCTTTTTCAAATTTAGGCTGGAATTTCTTAGTTAATTCTTGAGCTTTTTTGATAAAGGCTTGCGCATTTTTTTGATAAGTTTCTTTGTGCTCACTATCAACCTCTGAAAGTTTATCAGCGATAATTTGGGCTTCTTCACCAGCTTTTTCAGGATCTAGCCAAGTGTGAGGGTCATAGAGCGTTTTTTCATCAACTCCATCACCTGCTTCCACATCTTCTAGCCCTGGGACGCGGTCTAAAGTCATTCCCTCTGAAGCCTCTAAAACCTTAACTTTGGATTTTTTAAGATTGGGGTCCAGACTTCCCGCCCAAGATTCAAGCGTATGCGAATGGTAAACAAAGACATCTGCATCATAGATGGCTGCGATATCATTTGCTGAAGGTTCAAAGGAGTGAATCCCACTACTTGACTGAATCATCCGAACATCATTCAAGTCACCAGATACTTCCTTGACCATAGCATAGACAGGATAAAAACTTGTTACAATTTTCATCCCTTTCCCTGTCTGACTTTCCTTCTGCCCACAAGCACTTAAACACAAAAGAAAGACACTTAACAATACTAAAAATAAACTTTTTTTTCTTCATAGATAACTCCTTAACTATTTAATTAACTGGTAAACATTCTACTCCTAAAAATTTAATCTGTCAAGCTATTTTTAGAAAAAATTTGAAATTTCTTTCACATATAAAAATCTGCTGAGTTTCAATAACTCAACAGATTCTCACTTTATATACTCAATGAAAATCCAAGAGCAAATTCAGGAAGCTAGCCGCAGGCTGCTCAAAACACTGTTTTGAGGTTGTAGATGAAACTGACGAAGTCAGTAACCATGCATACGGCAAGGCGAAGCTGACGTGGTTTGAAGAGATTTTCGAAGAGTATTATTCTTCTATGGTAGAATGCTTATAACCATAAGTAAAGTAAATAATACTTCCTACTAACAATGCAACTAGGAAAGCAATCCAGGTTTCCATATTATACTGCAACATAAATGATAAACAAATGATGATTGATAAAATCGGTAATAAGGGTACTAATGGTGTTTTAAATTCTCCAGCTTTGGGCATTCCTTTTTCTTTCCGTAAACGAATCAGACCATAAGCCAGCATGATCAAGTAGGCCAAGGTACAAATATTTAAGAAGGCTGCGATACTAGCAAGAGGGAACATTCCTGCTGCTACTGCTGAAGCTAGACCGGTCAAGATAGTAGCATTTTTTGGTACCTTGCTTGTTTTGGTTAGTTCTTTAAAGGTAGCAGGCATCAAGCCGTCACGCGCTAAACTGTAAATCATACGCGATAGGGCATAGGTCATCGAGATACAAACCGTAATCAAGGTCAAAATAGCCACTAATGACACATAGTTGGCTGCCCAACTAATCCCAATGCTGCGAAGAGCAAAGGCAACGGCATCGTCGACATTTAGGTGACTATAGTGAACCACACCAGTCAAAACAAGAGTCACCAAGGCATAAAGAATAGTTACGATAGAAAGCGATAAGACAATCCCTCTAGGAATATTTTTTTGAGGAGTCTTGACCTCATCTACAGCCATAGAGATGGATTCAAACCCCAAAAAACCAAAGAACATCAAGGACGCCCCAGCCATAATACCCGTACTAGCACCATATATTTGGCCAAAACCATAAGGGGCAAAATTACTCCAGTTATCAAGTTTGATATGCCAAATTCCTACTAAAACAAAGAGAGCTAAAGCGGAAAATTTCAAAATCACTAGAATAGAATTAAAGCGTAAGGCCGCCTTAGCATTAAGTAAAACCAGCGAGGTAACTAGAACCAAGACAAGAATAGGCAATAAATCAACAAATGTCCCTGCTTGAGGATTAAAGGTACCATTAAAACCTGAGGAAGGGCTATCCCGTATTGAGAGAGCAAGCCTTTAAAATAAGCTGCCCAACCCGAAGCCACACCAGATATGGCTGTCATGAATTCCATCATGGTTAACCAGCCAGCCAACCAGGCTGGGAATTCTCCTAAAATAGCATAGAGATAACTGTATGCACCACCTGTAGCGGGTACTCGTGAAGCAAATTCTGCAAAAAAGAGGGCTGATAATCCTACACATAAGGCAGAAATAACGATTGAAATCACTAGGGCTGGACCAGCAAGTGTTGCGGCTGCAGTACCTGTTATAGTAAAGACACCTGTCCCTACCATGGCTCCGATACCCAGCAAAATCAAATCCCATAACTTCAAATGCCTGTGCATCTCTGTTTTATCCAAACTAACATTCTTTGTTCTAATATATTCATCTTTGACTCCAAAATAATGATGATTCTATTTTACCATAAATATAGGATATTTGTGAATATTTATAAAATGTTTCCTAAAAAAATCTGACTACTCTCTTGTAATCAGATTTTTATCTATCTAGTTCATTTCTTTAAAGGCTGCTTCTGCATCCGCATTGCTGATAACACCAAATTGAATCTTCCCAATCTTTCCTTGACTGTCAATCAGGTATTCTGTAGGAATGCTTCGAATTTGATAAGCTTGGAATGTGGTTGCTT
>CAKMOM010000032.1:0-3274 GCA_927910965.1 uncultured Streptococcus sp. | reverse complement strand
AATTTCTTAATAATTTATCCTCAATTACATTTTTAGTAAGGTTATTTATTTTTAAAAATAAGAAAAAATTTTAAGCATATTGCTTGCAAGAACTTCATTAATTAATATATAATTAAGAGCAAGAATTTTTTGAAAGGAAATTTATGAAAATGTTAAAAGATCTTAAAGCATTTTTGCTTCGTGGTAACGTTGTTGACCTTGCTGTCGGTGTGATCATTGCCTCTGCTTTTGGTGCAATCGTTACTTCATTTGTTAATGATATCATCACTCCTCTACTATTGAACCCAGCCTTGGAAGCTGCGAAAGTACAAAATATCGCTGAGCTTGCATGGAATGGTGTTACATATGGTAAATTCTTGAGTGCTATTATCAACTTCCTTGTTGTAGGTACTGTTCTCTTCTTTGTTATTAAAGCTATGGAAAAAGCCCAAAGCCTTACTAAGAAAGAAGAAACTGTTGAAGAAGCTCCAGCTGGACCAACTGAATTGGAAGTACTTCAAGAAATCAAAGCTCTTCTTGAGAAAAAATAATCGATTAAAAGGATCTAGCACAAAGCTAAATCCTTTTTTCTTTACTCTTTCGGTAACTTGCCTGCTTTCTCAAGCATTTTCTTAATAAGATAAGGCATCTTAACATTTTCACGACCTTTTTTCTCAATCAATTTTTTCACAAATTCTGGCATTTGTAAATCTTGAGATTCGGCCAAGATATTTTTCGTCTCATCTGAAGGAACTAACTCATCAAAGGTTTCTTCTTCTGGGAGAAATTCCTTAAATTCTTTGTCCTCATTAGCTCTGACGGTATTAACCAAGGCATCAATCAAACGAGAATCTGTATTTGGCATTGGTGGACGATGATAGTTCACCCCCAATTCCTGACACAAGTCATAACATTCTACATCGTTGTCAAACAAGACTTCAATGTGCTCACTGATAAAACTAATAGGTACAAAAATATAATGGTCTGGATGTTCTTTCCGTTCTTTAAGATACTCCAAGACATCTGGCTTAATCCATGGAATACCGATATCACTTTCACTCTGCCAAGTGTTGGTATATTGTTCGGAACTCAAACCTAGTTTTTCAGCGACTAACTTGCTATTTTCAAAAATTTGGTCAATATAAGGATCACCAAAATCCAAGGCAAAAATAGGTACACTATGGGCAGAAAAGATGACTTTAAAGCTATCTTGCTTCACTTCATCTTTTAAAATCTTAGCAATTTCATCTGCCCAATAGTTTAAGAGCGCTTCTTCCTGATACCAGTCCTTAATGACCAAAAATTGAATTTGCTTGCTTTCTAAAAATTTCTCATAACCCATGACAGAGTAAAAAGAATAATGAGGCTCCAAAATCAAGCAAATACACTGTTCAATGCCGTCTGATTCCATCTGACCAATCACATCTGGGATAAAGGGACTGGAAAACTTATTGGCAAAATAGACACTATATTCATTTCCTAGCCTAGCTTCTACCAAGGCAACCTCTTCACGGGTAATTTTTTGCAGAGGCGTGCCTCCAATAAGTACATAATTATCATAGAGAGTTTGAATCTCATGGTCTTGAGGTCTCACTCCACGACGAATATTTGTGAAAAAATCAGCTACACCTTCAAAGGTAATCTCTTCTGGTGAACCGAAAGTCATCATTAAAATTGCTTTTTTCATAATCGCTTCCTTGTGATATTTTTATCAAGTTTATTTTATCATTTATCCATTAATAAGTAAACGCCAACATAGCGAATTTCCCTAACTTATGTCTTTTGTTTTTCTCTTCTTTCTATGATACAATGGAAAAATAAATTCAAAAGGAGTTTTTTATGACTTATCCAAATCTCTTGGACCGCTTCTTAACCTACGTTAAGGTCAACACGCGCTCTGATGAACACTCTACTACTACTCCAAGTACGCAGAGTCAGGTGGATTTCGCAACCAATGTTCTTATTCCTGAAATGAAACGTGTTGGACTGCAAAATGTTTACTATCTACCGAATGGTTTTGCAATTGGTACCTTGCCAGCCAATGATCCATCTTTAACACGTAAGATTGGCTTTATATCTCACATGGATACTGCTGACTTTAATGCCGAAGGAGTTAATCCCCAGGTAATTGAAAACTACGATGGTGGTGTGATTGAACTAGGGAATTCTGGTTTCAAACTCGATCCTGCTGACTTTAAGAGTCTTGAGAAATATCAAGGACAAACGCTCATCACAACCGATGGAACAACTTTGCTAGGTGCTGATGACAAGTCAGGGATTGCTGAAATTATGACTGCTATTGAATATCTGACTGCCCATCCTGAAATTAAACACTGTGAGATTCGTGTTGGTTTTGGTCCAGATGAAGAAATCGGTGTTGGTGCTAATAAATTTGATGCAGAAGATTTTGATGTTGATTTTGCCTACACAGTTGATGGTGGACCACTAGGTGAGCTTCAGTACGAGACCTTTTCAGCAGCTGGGGCTGAAGTGCATTTCCAAGGACGTAATGTCCACCCTGGTACTGCAAAAGGGCAGATGGTCAATGCCCTTCAGCTAGCAATTGATTTTCATAATCAACTTCCAGAAAATGACCGACCTGAGTTAACTGAAGGTTATCAAGGTTTCTATCATCTAATGGATGTGACAGGTGGTGTCGAAGAGGCGCGTGCAAGCTACATCATTCGTGATTTTGAAAAAGATGCCTTTGAAGCTCGTAAAGCAGCCATGCAGTCTATCGCTGATAAGATGAATCAAGAACTTGGTAGCGACCGTGTCACCCTAAAATTGACAGACCAGTACTACAATATGAAAGAAGTCATTGAAAAAGATATGACTCCAATTACCATTGCTAAGGCCGTTATGGAAGATTTGGGGATTACTCCTATAATCGAACCAATCCGTGGAGGGACAGACGGCTCTAAGATTTCCTTTATGGGAATCCCAACTCCTAATATCTTTGCGGGAGGAGAAAATATGCATGGACGTTTTGAATACGTCAGCCTTCAGACTATGGAACGTGCGGTTGATACCATCATTGGTATCGTAGCTTATAAAGACTAAAAAGACGAGGTAGCTCAGCTACTTCGCCTTTCTTTTTAGGCTCTATAATATTTGTAGTGGGTAAATCCCCTATGGATATTATGGAGCCTATTTTGTTGTAGAAAAAAAAGTCCCATAAGATCTATAATGAAAAGCGACAAAACAACTCATTAGAAAGATTCATATGGAACAATTACATTTTATCACAAAACTACTCGATATTAAAGACCCAAATATCCAATTTATGGATATC
>CAKMOM010000031.1:0-24324 GCA_927910965.1 uncultured Streptococcus sp. | reverse complement strand
CCTTTTTGCTTCTACTGGAGCCTCTGGCAATTCAGGTTGTGTTAAGGCTTGGCCAGTTTTATCTTCCTCTTGGGTCCCTTTAGCTACTTGGTGAGTTGGTTCAGCTTGTGGTGCTGGAGCTGGGGCAGGTTGCGCCTCTTTCTTCGTTCCGACTGCAATCACTTGTGACACAGGATTTTGAACCACTTGGTCTTCGATAACTTCTCTAACTTCTTGACCATTAACAATTGATACTTTGGTTACAAGGCGACGCTGACCATTTACTCCGGCTGTGACGATACGAGTCTGTCCTTCTGCTAGATTGGTATCTGGGCTTGTGACTGTTTCAAAAGGAATCTCGACCAAGCTCTCTTCCAGTCTTGTCTGAGGTTTCTCAGAAACTGGTGTTTCTTCAATAGCAGGAGCAACTGGAGTTTGTATCACTGGTTTTTCGACGACAGTTTCCGGATCAACAGCAGGTATTTCTTGAACTACTTCTGTTTTCTCGATTTCTTTTGAACTTTGCTTTTCTACTGGCAACTGAGGCTGTTCCACTGAGGCTGGTCTTGATGGATGGAGTTCTGCTTCCTTGAAGTATCCAATGTATTCATAGCCATCAATATGGATAATCCCTTCAGCCAAACCTTCATGTGTAGAGGCTGAAATAGTTTGATTATAAGAAAGCAATTCTTTATTTTCAAACGCAAATGTTCCATAAGGTACAAAAGTGCTAGCTCCTAAAGAACCAATCAAGAGAACACCTAGGACCTCTTTGCGACCTTTTTTAGACACCAAAAAGACTGCTAGCGAAGCTGTTGCCAAACCAAGGCCTGCCAAGGCTAATTCTTTACTTCCTGTGTAAGGAAGTTGTTGACTGTTAGTTGCCTTCTTGCGATAAACTACATAAAGAATATCATCATCTTGAAATTCTGTTGGAACCTCATGGTGAATCAGGGCTTTTTCAGACTCGGTCAATTCCTGCTCCGCCAAATAACGGTAATGAACACTATGAGCACCGCCAACTTCATTGGCTTGAACCTTATCTACTGAAAGGGTAGCAGCACCAAAAAGGAAGGCCCCAATGGCTACAGGACCTACCCCAACAGTTAGCTTACGAATCGAATATTTGGTAATCTTTTCTAGTTGTTGTTTTGTTTTTCTCATTTTCACGACTTTCTAATAGAATCTTGTGGATAATGCGCACGCGCACCTCCGATTAATTTTGGACGACTTGCAAGAGCCGTTACATGGGCATGCCCAATCTCTCTCAAAAGAGGGCGAATCGGAACCTGAACATGCTTGACATGCATGCCAATTGCAGTGTCTCCGATATCCAATCCAGCATGAGCCTTGATAAATTCAACCTCAACTGGATCCTGCATCAACTTGAAGGCTGCCAATTGACCCGAACCTCCTGCATGGAGAGTAGGAAGGACACTAACTATTTCCAGACCAAACTGTTCAGCCACCTGACGTTCAACGACGAGGGCCCGATTGACATGTTCACAACCTTGAACGGCTAGATGAATTCCTTGTTCCTCTAGGATATCTAGGATGTTCTTCACAATGATTTCCCCAATTTCTTGGCTGGATTCCTTGCCAATCTGACCACCTATCACCTCACTAGAAGAAAGACCCAAAACAAAGATAGATCCTTGCTTCAAATTGGCCTTTTCTAATACATCTTTTACAATCTGGCTTGTTTCTCTTTGAATGTCTTTTTCCTTCATACTTGATACCTCTTTTGTCATTATCTATCATATCGTTTTTTCTACTTTTTAGCAAGATAGACAACCTAGAAAGCTTGCCCAATTACGCATAAAACTCCCAGAATTGACTGGGAGTTAGCTAGTTTCTATTCTATTTATGTATATTTCAACTGTCGTTCCTTTTGAGGGGACAGAATCAATCTTCATCTGGTAATCTTCTCCAAAATGAAGTTTGAGCCGTTGGTCAACATTTTGAAGACCAACTCCTCCACGTTTGAGTTGACTTTGACTACTATCAGAAGCGTCTTGGAAGCCAACTCCATCATCCTCAATGCGGATGACCAAGCCCGAATCCTGTTCCTGGACAGAAACTCTAATATGTCCCTGACCTTCCTTTTCTTTAATACCATGGTAAAGAGCATTTTCTACTAGAGGTTGTAGCACCAGCTTGGGCAAGACTAGATTATCAAAGGCAGGAGTTTCATTAATTTCGTATTCTAGCTTATCCCCATAACGTTGTTTCTGGATAAAGAGATACTGGCGAACATGATTGATTTCATCAGACAGGCAAATCAAGTCCTTGCCTTGATTGAGCGCCAAGCGGAAATAGGTTGCCAAGGACTTGGTCACCTGAACCACTCGCTGACCGTCCTGAAATTCAGCCATCCAGATGATAGTGTCTAAGGTATTATAGAGGAAATGCGGATTAATCTGGCTTGATAGGGCTTGAAGTTGGTACTGACGGGTCGTTTCTTCCTGCCTGCGAATATCTATCATCAACTGATCAATCTGATCCAACATGGCATTGAACTGGCGAGTCACCTCTCTCAGTTCATAGGCACCAGTTTCCTTGGCACGAAGATTTTGAGAACCAGAAGCAATCTCCAGCATGGTTTCTCTCAAATCCTTCAAAGGGGCAATCCAGCGTTTAAGAGTAAGCCACACCAAACAGAGACAGGCAAGAAGTGATGTGACACTAGCCCCAAGCAAGGTCCACAAGAGTTGACTCCGAACCTGGTCTAACTTTTCCAGTGATGACACGCCAAGCACCGTCCAATCAGTTCCTACAATCTTTTCCTGACTGACGTAGGATTGGTGGTCCAGCGTATAGCCCTGCCCTGTCTCAATGTAGGGTTTCATGGCTTCCATTTCACTAGCTGAACTATAGACTGTGTGTTGAGGATGGTAAACAAATTCATGGTTTTCATTGATGATAAAGGCAAAGCCCTGCTGACCCAACTGGAGTTGATTGAGATAGGCTTCCAGAGTTTCATAGGAAATATCCAAGCGAAGAACGCCCAGATCAGCTCCCTTTGCATCAAGAAGTTCCTGAGTGACAGAAATAACCCATTGACTATCTGATTTATGAGCTGGGGTCAAAACTGGCTTAGCACCCTGATGAATGGCCTTTTGGTACCAATCCTCAGTCATCATATCTGAAGATGTTTTCATCTGCACAGTGTCATCTGTAGAAATGAGCTGACCAGATTTGGTGACCAGCACAACAGCTTTCAAGTCCTGATCTGCCTTCAAGATGGTTAAAAACAGATTTCGAATTCCCTTTACCTTGTCTTGACTGGGATTCTCAGCATAGGCTAGGACATCCGTCTGCTGGGTCAAACTGGTCGAGGTGGTTTCTAATTTTTTGATATAAGACTGGATAAAGTGGCTAGTCTGACTGATAGTCGTTTGGCTATCGCCTTCAATGGTAGCCTCAATGGCTGAAGAACTAGATCGATAGTAGAAAGTCCCAACCACAGCTAGGAGAATGAGAAAGACCAGAAAGATAGAAATAACCATTCTAACTAGGAGAGAAGAACGCTTCATCGACCTTCCCCCTTCTTAAACTGACGAGGCGTCACACCCGCAATCTGTTTAAAGCGTTGAGTAAAGTAGTTCATATCTTCAAAGCCAACCTTCTCTGCAATCTCATAAATCTTCAGATCTGTAGTCAAAAGCAAGAGCTTGGCTTGTTTGACACGTTCTCTCACCAGATAATCCTGAAAAGGCAAGCCCAACTCTTTCTTAATCAAAGAACTCAGATAAGTCGGGCTAAATCCCAAGTCACTGGCTAAAGACTTTAAACTAAATTGGCTATCAGCTAGATGAGAATGGATTTTCTGGGCCATATTTCCCTCAAACTTATCAGTCAATAAATCTTGTAACTGCTCTTCTTTCTCTTCCTTATCCAACTTTTGCTTGATTTTCCCCAGCATTTCCTCGATATCCTGACGAGAAAAGGGCTTGAGTAGGTAATCATCCACACCTAGTTTGACAGCAGACAAGGCATAATCAAAATCATCGTAGCCTGTTAAAAAGACCAAATGCACCTGAGGATAGGTTTCTCGGACCAGACTGGCCAACTGGATCCCATTTAGCTGAGGCATGTTGATATCGGTTAAAATAATATCTGGCACCTGCTTTTGTATCAATTCCCAAGCCTGCCTTCCATTTTCAGCTTGACCGATGATTTCCATATCGTAGACTGCTACATTGACCAGCTTGGTCAAACCTTGTCTCACCAGATATTCATCTTCTACGATTAAGATTGTGTAGGTCATGCTTCTCTCCTTTGTCACTTACTAGTATCAGTATAGCAAAATTCTCCTCTAACTGCTTAGGAAAGCCCTCTTAATCGACATAATCTAGTAAATAAGCATAGCCTTTTTCTTCCATTTGGTCTTTAGGAATAAAGCGGATAGAAAGACTATTGATACAGTAGCGTAAGCCACCCTTGTCCTGTGGACCGTCCGTAAAGACATGGCCAAGGTGAGAATCTCCCACTCGACTTCTTACTTCCATGCGCGTCATATTGTAGGACTTATCTTCCTTGTAGGTGGCAACATCTGGACTGATGGGTTGGGTAAAACTAGGCCAACCACAACCAGACTCGAACTTGTCCTTTGATGAAAAGAGGGGTTCGCCAGTTGCTACATCCACATAGATACCAGATTCGAATTTATCCCAGTAACGGTTTGAAAAAGCTCGTTCTGTTTGATTTTCTGGGTGACTGCATACTCTTCAGGTGACAGGGTCTTTTTCAATTCCTCATCACTTGGTTTGGGGTATTTGCTGGCATCTATGACGGGATAGGCTGCCTGATTGACATTAATATGGCAGTAGCCATTTGGATTTTTCTTGAGATAGTCTTGGTGGTAATCCTCGGCCACTACGAAATTCTTCAAGTTCTCCTTTTCAACCGCTAGAGGTTGGTCGTATTTCTTAGCCACCTCATCAAAGACTTGGTTAATCACCTCTAAATCCTTGTCATCTGTGTAATAAACACCAGTACGGTACTGGGTTCCCACATCATTTCCTTGTTTATTTTTGCTGGTTGGATTGATAATGCGGAAATAATGAAGCAGGATTTCCTTGAGGGAAATTTGATTAGCATCATAGGTGACATGGACAGTCTCCGCATGACCTGTTTGGTTAATCAATTCGTACTTGGTTGTTTCCCCTCTACCATTGCATAGCCTGAAACGGCATCCGTCACTCCGGGAACGCGTGAGAAGTATTCCTCAACTCCCCAGAAACATCCCCCAGCTAGATAAATTTCGTGCAAGTCTGCATCTTTACTCACTTCTGTTTTTTTCACTGTTTTTCCTCCTTGGCTAACTGCCGCTTTCTCAATTTGAGAGCTATCTGTCTGCCCTGTATTTCGCATCAATAGAAAATAGAAACCACTTATAGCTAGGACAAAAATTCCTGCCAAGACAAACAATTTTACTTTATCATTCATGACCTTTCTCTACCCCATTTCTTTCAATGTTTTTAAAATCATATCCTTATCCATAAAACCTGGTTGCGTTTTGACCAGCTTGCCTTCCTTGTCTATAAAGGCTTGAGTTGGGTAAGAACGGACACCATAACTTTCCAAAAGTTTGCCTGACGGGTCAATTAGAACTGGAAAATTTTTATAATCCAAGCCCTTGTACCAATTCTTAAAGTCTGCTTCTGCTTGTTCACCCTTGTGTCCAGGAGACACCACTGTCAAGACCACATAATCATCACCAGCATCCTTAGCAATTTCATCCGTATCTGGAAGACTAGCTAGACAGATGGAACACCAAGAAGCCCAGAATTTGAGATAGACTTTCTTACCCTTGTAATCAGACAAGCGGTAGGTCTTGCCATCTACTCCCATCAGTTCAAAATCAGCAACCGCCTGACCTTTAGTCGCAGTTTGTGAACTGACTTGTTCTGTTTTAGTTTCCTCCTTCATAGTAGATTCATCTGACATATTTTTGGCCGAACAGGCTGCCAAGCAACAGATTGATCCGACTCCAAGGAGACATGTTTGCCATTTTTTCATTTCTTCTTCCTCTCTATTCAAATAATCTTGTCAAAATAGACGCATTTCCCAAAAGCACCAAGATTCCCATCACGATAATGATGAAACCACCCACTTTTTTGAGGGTTCCGAGGTAGGGATGGAGTTTCGGAAATGTTTCAAAACATAGCTGGAGGCTAAGGCTAGAACCAAGAATGGTAGCGCCAAACCTAACGTGTACACCAACATGAGACCAGCTCCCTGCCAAGCACCTGAGCCACCTGAAGCCGCCAAGGCCAAAACAGAACCAAGAACCGGCCCTACACAAGGCGTCCAAGCAAAACTAAAAGTCAACCCCAGTAAAAATGCCTGACTATAGCCCTTACCCTTTTGCTCCTGTCTCTTTAGTTGTAGCCTCCTTTCCTTGTAGAGTCCCTGAAAATGTAAGACCTCCATCTGGTGCAAGCCCAAGAGAATGATAACCGCACCCGTCACATACTGAAACCAAGAGGTATACAACAGGTCTCCTAAAAAGCCAGCTCCATAACCCAGTAAGATAAAGATAAAGGAAATCCCCGCTATGAAAGCTAGAGTTCTCAATAAACTAACAATTGAGATTGAAAATTTGCCGCTAGAAGCCTGAGCACCATCTTTATCATCCAACAAGACCCCTGCATAGACTGGTAACAAGGGTAAGATACAAGGAGAAAAGAAGGAAAGAATTCCAGCAAGAAAAACACTGATAAAAAAGATTATATTATCCATTGCCTTCCTCCATTCTTTGATTTGATAGGACTATTATAGCCCCAAAACTCCAGAAAAAACAGGGATAATGATAGGGAAAAATAGGAATTTAATCAGATTATGTAAAAATGGTGCAAAAAAAGCCAGACACAGTCTGACTTCGATGGAAACAGAAAAGAAAATTCACTAGTCTTCTCTGTTTATCTGATAATAAATAAGGTCAGCAAGATAGCCTTTTCTCTCTACACCATTGACAATGGTTTTTAGATAGAACATTCCAGCCTTCTCCATGACGCGACCTGAAGCTGGATTGAGACTGGCATATCGTGCTCTAACCTTTTGAAAGCCTGCTTGAGTAAAACAAAAGTCCAAGACAGTTTTTAAGGCCTCTGTCATAATCCCACGTCCCCAGTAAGCCTTGCCTAGCACATAGCCAATTTCACAAGAAGAATCGTTATCATCTACTGCAACGATGCTGATATCTCCAATCACTTGCTCTGGATTTTCTTTGAGACAAATGGCCCATTTGTAATAGTTGGGATTGGTATAGGATGCAACCCAATTTCGAATCGAGTTCCGAGTCACTTCAACATCAGGATGAGGATCCCAGGTGACATAGGTCAGATTCTCAGCAGATGAAGCCCAATTTTGAAACATGGCTTCCGCATCACTCTCCACAAATCTTCTCAAGATCAAACGTTCTGTCTGTAATATTTGCGTACCGATTGCTTTCATTACGCTACCTCGCTTTCTGATAGATGGTTCTCTGCACAACCTCAATTTAAATTTACTTTGCTTTTGAATTTCAAGGTAATAAGCTAAAAAGATTCCCCGGACCTTCCTCGCTTACCTGTTTCCATGCTCGGAGTAAAAACCTCCACTGGACCTCCTCTCACTTTCTTATTTCAAGGTGAGAGGCTGAAAACCTCCACTGGCCCTTCCTCGTTCTTCTGTTTCTAGACTCGGAGTAAAAAGGTCCCACGGACCTTCTCTCACTTTCTTACTTCAAGGTGAGAGGCTGAAAACCTCCACTGGAGGTTTTCTTGCTTTTTAATTTCAAGGCAAGAAGCTAAAAAGGTCCCCCCGGACCTTTTTACTCCCAATCATCAAATACGGTGATGGGTAGGTGGCGTTTGTGTTGGCCTTTATGCCACCAGTTTTCGATAGTTGTTTGGGCTTCTGGGTTGATTGTTTTGCCTTCTAGGTAGTCGTCAATCTCTTCATAAGTGACTCCGAGGGCTACTTCGTCAGCTAAGCCTGGTTTATCTTCTTCTAGGTCTGCTGTTGGGATTTTTTCATAAAGGGCTGGATCTGCGCCAAGTTCCTGCAAGAGTTGTTTTCCCTGGCGTTTATTGAGGCGGAAAAGGGGTAAAATATCTGCCCCACCATCACCAAACTTGGTAAAGAAACCTGTGATATTTTCCGCAGCATGGTCTGTTCCAATGACCGCTCCGCTATGGGCACCAGCCAGGGCATATTGGGCAATCATACGGCAACGAGCCTTGATATTTCCCTTGTTGAAGTCTGAAACAGGGCTTCCTGTCGCTTCAACTGCAACTGTCATAGCGTCAGCTGATTCCTTGATATTGACAACTAAACTGACATCAGGCTGAATAAAGGCTAGGGCTTTTTGAGCATCTGCTTCATCAGCTTGCACTCCGTATGGCAAGCGGACAGCGATAAATTTGTAGCTGTCATCTCCTGTTTCTGCTCGCAGTTCTTCCATAGCTAATTGGGCCAATCGACCTGCCAAGGTTGAGTCTTGTCCCCCAGAAATCCCTAGTACAAAGGTTTTTAGGAAGGGATGTTTTTTGAGGTATCTCTTTAAGAAATCAATAGAACGACGGATTTCTTCTTGGGCATCAATCACAGGTTTGACACCCAATTCTTGGATAATTGTTTCTTGCAAACTCATTCTTCTTCTCCTTCACCAAGGGCTTCCTTGCGCATTTTGTCAATCAAATCCATCTTGTCTTGCCATACATCACGCGCCAAATCCACTGGATAATGCTGCGGATTGAGCACACGCTTGTACTCATCCCACAACTTGTCAAATTCCTTACGGGCATAAGCCTGAATCTCAGTCAAGCTAGGCAAGTTGTAAATCAATTGTCCGTCTTTGAAAATATCCACCAAGAGAGGAACAGCATCAAAATTACGAACCGTCTTCTTGATGTAGGTATAGGTCGGATGGAACATCTTGATTTCCGTCATGTCGCTCACATCCACACCGTCATAAGTGATGTAATCGCCTTCTGACTTGCCTTTTTCACGACTGGTAATGCGCCACACCTGCTTCTTACCTGGCGTAGATACTTTTTCCGCATTATTAGACAGCTTGATAGTATTGCGCATCTGGCCGTTTTCATCTTCGATGGCCACAATCTTATAAACTGCCCCAAGAGCAGGCTGGTCATAAGCTGTAATCAGCTTGGTTCCCACACCCCAGACATCAATCTTAGCCTTTTGCATCTTGAGGTTGAGGATGGTATTTTCATCTAGATCATTAGAAGCATAAATCTTAGCCTCTGTAAATCCAGCCTCATCCAGTTGCTGACGGACTTTCTTAGAAATGTAGGCAATATCCCCAGAGTCAATCCGCACACCCATAAAGTTAATCTGGTCACCCAGCTCACGCGCTACCTGAATAGCAGCTGGCACACCGATGCGAAGGGTGTCATAGGTATCCACAAGAAAGACACAATTTTTGTGGGTCGCAGCATAAGCCTTGAAAGCCTCATAGTCATTGCCATAAACCTGTACCAAGGCATGGGCATGGGTCCCCAAGACAGGAATGTCAAAGAGTTTACCAGCACGCACGTTGCTAGTTCCATTAGCGCCACCAATCACCGCTGCGCGTGTTCCCCAGATAGCCGCATCCATTTCTTGAGCCCGACGTGTCCCAAACTCCATCAAGGGTTCATCTTCAATAACCGAACGAATACGAGCTGCCTTGGTCGCCACCAGAGTCTGGTAGTTGACGATGTTCAAAAGAGCTGTTTCGACCAATTGACATTGGGCTAGAGGGCCTTCCACCTGCACAATTGGCTCATTAGCAAAGACCAAGTCCCCTTCTTGGGCAGAACGAACGGTCAACTCCAACTTGAAATTGCGGAGATAGTCCAAGAATGCCCCATGATAGCCAAGCGACTCCAAATAGGCGATATCACTATCTGAAAAACGCAAGTCTTCAAGATAGCTCACAATTCTTTCCAAACCAGCAAAAACCGCATAGCCATTCTTAAAAGGCTGTTGGCGGAAATAAACCTCAAAGACCGCCTTTTTATTGTGAATTCCTTGGTCAAAGTAAACCTGCATCATGTTGATCTGGTACAAGTCCGTGTGCAATGTCAAACTATCATCTGGATACATACTTTTCCTACTTCCTTAGCTAGAAACACATAAAAATTTTCAAGAACTTTCATGTATTCCAATAAATTAGTACTATTATAACACATTTTGGCTGGATTGAGAAAAGAGTAACAAGCTATTCTCCGCTCTCCAGTTCATCCATGTCTTGTTCAAACTTTTTCTGAGCCCATTCGCCATAACTTTTAAGGCCGAGATTACCGATAAAAACCCAAGGAAGGTAAATAACATAAGTAATGACCCAAGCAGATAAGTATTTAACGTTCAAAGGATTGTGCTGATAAATTTCTATGTTAAATTGATAATTCTGTAACATCAAAAGAGTCGTAATAGCCAAGGTTAGTAAAAAACAACCCAAAATCGTAAAATGAAAACGACTATAGTAGGTCACTCCCAGATAACGGGCACGATTAAAAAAGAAGAAAATTCCTACTATCAGAGTATAAACTAGAAAATTCGGATTAAAAAGAGATGGAGCCAACACTGCCACCAAATAGCTTAGAAGTACAAGCCCAATAAAGAGTGAAAAAGACTCTGCCCCAGCTTTATTAATTAGTTGTTCTTCTCTTTCGTCAAGTAATTGATAATGAATGAATTTATTTACCATCTTCTTCCTCCCAAAATAATTGATCTAGGGTTTTCCCTAAACATCTGCAAATGGACTGGCAGAGCGAGAGACTGGGATTGTATTTTCCCGCCTCTATCAAACCAATAGTCTGGCGCGTCACCCCAACAGCCTCTGCCAGTTGACCTTGTGTTAAATCAAGCTCGACCCGAGCTAATTTTAATTTTAAATTTTTAGCCACCTGCGTCCTCCTTATAATTTTAAAAAGTTGCGCCTCTTTTTAACATCATTATATCATATATCTAACTCAATGCAATATATAAATGTCATTTTGTAATATTTTATTAACAAAAAACTCTCTACCACAAAAAGATAGAGAGTTTGGAGTTTAAATATAGGATTTCAAAATATCGACGACATCGCTTCTTTTCTTAACCTTATAGACCTTGATTCCCAATTTCTGGGCTACGATTGGATTGTCCTCAATATCGTCTAGAAAGACACAATTTGTAGAATTCAACTGGTATTTATCGAGACTTATCTCAAGCTCCCCTCTTTGCTTTATTCTCCTTACAAATCCTTTTGGTAATAGTATCTTTGCCCTTTATAGGAATAGTCTTGTAACCTAAAGGCTTCCTTGTAGCCATGCCTTTTATAAAAATCTGGAGCTTGAAACTGGTAGGTATTGACAAAAGCAAAACGACAGTTTCGATTCTTAGCTTCAGTTTCTGCTTGGTGCAATAGTTTTGAACCGATTCCTTGCCCTCTCAGTTCTTCTTTTACAAATAAATACTCGATTTCTAGCCAATTTCCAAAAGTCTCTGCTACTAAGCCTGCCAGAAGATTGCCCTTTTCATCTTCGACATAAAGATTAAGTGGCTCACTTTCAGCCTCTTCTCTTTTTGAACGATTATAAGCACGAATCAGATTCCCTATTTCTTGTGATTTATGGGATTCCTTATTTTCCAATCTAAAGTACATCTAAACCTCCTCAAATACTGTTACAGCTTGATTATAGTCTTATTTCAATAGACTGTCAAATTAGCAAAAAACTCACCAACCTGAGTTGATGAGTTTTAAATCTATTTTCTAAATTTCCACTGGCTATAAATCCCGAAACCGAGAATCCAAATAGCTGATCCGATTGCTCCTACAAATGTAGACTCTTGTAAAAGAGGGTTACAAAGACAAAAGCAAAGAAGAGCATGGTTAAAGGATTTAAGAAACGATAGTGGGGCATGAGGTAGCCATCTGCCATAAAATCTGCTGACTTGCGGTATTTAAGGTGAGCCACCATAATCAAGATATAAATGGCGATATAAACACCTGATGATGATGCCGTAATCAAGGCAAAGGCATCCGAAACACCTGGCAATACGTTGATAAAGGCTGCTAGGGCAATCAAGATTGCTGAAGCAATGATGGCATTTTGTGGCACATTGTGGCGAGAAAGAGTATCTGCCTTAATCGCCTTTAGGAATGGATTTGGTGAATCATGAGCAATCTGATACAAGTGACGTCCTGTTGAATAAAGGGTTGAGTTAAGAGCAGATGCTGCTGAGGTTAAAACAACGAAGTTAATCAAGGCTGCTGCCCACTTGATACCTGCCAATTCAAATACTGTAACAAAAGGAGAATCAGCCGATGCAAGTTCACGCCATGGGATAATGGACATAATGGCCAAGAGAGCTCCACCATAGAAAAAGACGATTCGCAAAGGAATTTCCTTAACGGCTTTTGGCAAGACCTGACGTGGATTTTTGGTTTCAGAAGTTGTTACCCCGATAAACTCAATCATGAGATAAGCAAAGAAAACCATCTGGAAGGCCATGACAAAGTTCACTCCACCATTAGGGAAGAGGGAGAAATTGTCGGTGATATTGGCCAAACTTGCTACTCCATGAGGTGTCTTAAAGCCAGTCAAGACCATAAAGACTCCTGTGGCGATCATAGCTAAAATAGCCACAATCTTAACCATAGCAAACCAAAACTCAACTTCCCCAAAGAGCTTCACTGCAATCAAATTGACCAAGGCTAGAATGGTCAAAAATCCAATCTCAATCATCCAACTTGGCCAGCTTGGGAACCAAAACTGAACATAGTGAGAGATAGCTGTGATTTCCGCCATACCGATAAAGACAACGGATAGCCAGTAAGACCAAACTGAGAAATATCCCCAGCCCTTACCCAAATGGCGCGTGATAAAGTTGATAAAGGTATGTTGCTCAGGGTCTTGGTAGAGCATTTCCCCAACCGCACGCATCATGAGGAACATAAAAGCCCCAGTAATCATATAAATCAGTACAATGGACGGACCTGTTAGGCTAATTGAGCGACCCGCTCCCAAAAAGAGTCCTGTTCCGATTGTTCCAGCGATGGCCATAACCTGTACGTGACGATTAGTTAAACCACGCTCCATCTTATTTTTTTTCTTCTTTGAACTCATAACGTCTCCAATTCAATTTAAAATGGAAAAAGGAGTGAGTGAAGCGCACTGCCTCCCCACTCCTTTTTTCTATTTTTTAGGCTGTTTTTTCAACCTTCAAGATTTTTACATCATAGCTACCAACAGGTGTTTCAATAGTTGCTGTATCACCTGTTTTCTTGCCAATCAAGGCTTGTCCAATTGGGCTTTCATTTGAAACCTTACCTGCAAAGGCATCTGCACCCGCTGAACCTACGATAATATAAACTTCTTCTTCGTCCTCACCAATTTCTTGAATAGTGACTGTTTTACCAATCGCTACTTCGTCTTGGGCAACTGAGTCGCTATTGACGATTTCAGCATAGCGGATTTTTGTTTCCAAGCTAGAGATTTGTCCTTCAACAAAGGCTTGTTCATCCTTAGCTGCTTCGTATTCACTGTTTTCAGAAAGGTCACCGTATGAACGGGCAATCTTAATGCGTTCTACC
This sequence comes from uncultured Streptococcus sp., assembly GCA_927910965.1. Classification (GTDB taxonomy): domain Bacteria; phylum Bacillota; class Bacilli; order Lactobacillales; family Streptococcaceae; genus Streptococcus. The sequence continues at coordinate 10,772 of CAKMOM010000031.1, read as the reverse complement.
ACTTCTGGACGGCGGACCAATTTCAATTCTTCTAATTCTTTTTCAAGTTTTTCCTTTTCCTCAAGGGTCATAGGATATGTTTTTTCTGCCATTTTTCTCAACTTTCCTTCGATAGTATTGAATCTCTATCTGAGATTCTCATTTGTGTAGTCTTAGTTTGAACTACTATTTTGAGTAAGCTTGCTATTAACGTGCTCAGCTACATTACGATCATGTTCTTCCTGAGTAACTGCGTAATAGACTTTACCATCTGTAACATTGGCTACAAAGTATAGGTTCTCACTCTTTGTTTGGTTGATACTTGACTCAATCGCGTCCTTACTTGGACTATCCACTGGACCAGGCATCAAACCAGGTTTTGTATAAACATTGTATGGTGAATTAATCGATGTATCAATTCCAGCGTCATCTGCTAGGCTAATATTTTGGCCAAGTTTCCCTTTGGCATACAAGATTGCAATATTGCTTTGAAGTGGCATACCAAGGTTCAAACGATTGTAGAAGACACCTGCAATCAACTTACGGTCTTCAGTCTTAGCACCTTCTTTTTCAACAAGTGAAGCAATTGTTAGCAATTCATTAACTGTCAAGTTTTTAGACTTAATTGCACTGTAGTGTGGAGCCAAGGTTTTATCCATAGCTGCCAACATCTCATCAATCAAGCTTTCAATAGTCGTGCTTTCCTTGATAGAGTAAGTCGCTGGGAAGAGGAAACCTTCTAAACGATAACGAACGCCACTTTCTTTCGTTGGCAAGCTTTCAAGTAGACTAGGATATTTAGCAACTTCTTGAATGATAAAGTTGTCATCTTGAACTTTAGCCAAGAAAGCATCCGCGGTCAAAGGTTCTTTAAATTCACCTTGTAATTGGCCTACAGCTTGGGCAATTTGATCAATGGTATATCCTTCTGGAATGGTCAAATCTGCAAGTGAAGGTTCTTGAGGTTCAGGAGTACCACCTTTTTGGAGTTCCTTAATGATATCCTCTGTACTCATGCTCTTTTGCAAATTGTAATATCCAGCCTTCAAATCTGAATAATTCTTATATTTAGCGTAGAAAGCAAAAATCACTCCGTGTTTAATCACACCAGCATTTTCAAGTGCTGATCCAATCTCTTGGACATTTGATCCTTCCGGGATTTGAACGGTTACATACTGCTTAGAATTAGCATCAACTGGTAATAAAGATGACTGAACATACTGATAACCGAAGTAACCACCTGCCGAAATCAGGGCAAGGAAAATCAGTAGTGAAATGAAGAAAGCCTTCAAATGTGATTTTTTCTTCTTAACTGGTTTAACTGTCTCGCGGCGACTACGACGTGGAGTTTCAGTAACGACTTCAACAGCTTCCGATTCCGTAACTGGTTCTGGTTTTGCTACTTCTTTCTGAGGTTCTTTTTCAGCTTCTGTCTTATAAGAAACAGCTACTCTTGTTGGGATTTCATTAAATTCCTTTTCTACTTTTCTAGGACTAACAGGTCCTGGAGTTGGTCTTGATACTCCCTCCGCTGATGGAGTAGAAGGTCCTTCTTGACTCGGGTGACTAGGAGCAAGTGGAGCTTGTCTTACAGCCTCTTCCGCGGGAGAAGAAGGAACATCTTGACTGGGATGACTTGGAACAGTAAGAGTTTCTCTTTTTATCTCATATGCTGGAGAAGCTGGTAAATCTTGGCTGGGGTGAGTCGGCACGGTAGGAGCGTTTCTCATAATATCCTCTACAGTTGATAGAGAATCTTCCATCAAGTCTTCTATTGACTGATCATTTTTAGAAGAAAGTTGAGGTTTTATTGAAGCTAAATTAACTTCTTCCTGATCTTCTTCATGTTTTTTAACTCGTTCTAAATCACGTAAAATTTGCTCTTTAAAGCTTAATTTTTCGTCTTCTCTTGTTTTTTCACTCAAAAGTTTATCCTCCTCGTTGACAATCCATAATATTATATCTTAAAAACGAAAGAAAAGCAACCTAGCATGCTTTTCTAGCTTATTTTTTAGCGTCCCAGATCATATCATACCATGTTTCTCCTGCAAAGGTTGATTGAGACTGGCCTTCATTGACAAATCCATGCTTTTCGTAGTAGGCGATGAGATAGTCATGACAGGTTAGGTTAATACCTTCTCTTTCGTGTTCAAGAGCCAACTCTTTCAAGGCTGTTAGTAATTTCTGACCAAGCCCAAGGCCCTGTGCCTCCTTGGCAATAGAAAGACAGGTCACAGAGATATAACCACCCGGCTCATGACTATAATCTTCTATCTCTTCTGTAAAAGACTGATCCTGCAGATGGCGGTGTGGTCCAACTGGCCCTTCTATATACCCCATGATTCTGCCCTCTTTTTCTGCAACCAGAAAAGAGGTCTGAATTTCTCGCAAATGAGCTTCAAAAACCGAGCGAGGAATGGCTTCTTCAAGTGAGAAATTTTCTAGTTCAATCTCAACGATACGATCTAAATCTTCTAATCTTGCTTGTCTGATTTTCATTGTGCCTCCAGATAAAAGGGATTAAACCAAATCATACTAAAACCCTGGCTAGTTGCATAAAGCGAAGTTTCTTCATCAATAAAACCGTTCATTTCAAAATAGGATAGCAACTCATCAGGACTCTTCAAACGAATAGCTTTGTAATCCAGCTCTACTGTTACCTCTTTCAAAGCCGCAAGAAGAAGCGTGCCCAAACCCTGTCTCTGATGGCCAGACTCAATGACTAAAGAATGCATTTCTAGACATTGCGGATTATGTGGCTGCGGACCACCTAGAACATAGCCTAGAAGCTGATTTTCATCCCTAGCTAGAAGAAAGGTATCCGCATACTTACGGATACTTTCTTCTAAAATATGGGAAGGTTGCTGCTTTTCAGCTGGAAACACTGAGGCCTGAAGTACCTCTATCTCAGCTAAATTTGACTTACTTGCCTGAATAATCTTAATTGGAATTTCCATAAGAACATCCTATTGAACATTGCTTGTCAAATTAGACAAGAGACGTTCAAACGAGTATTCATAGGTTTGGATGTCTCCTGCTCCCATAAAGACATAGACAGCATTGTCATGGTCTAGGAGTGGAGAAACATTTTCAACAGTGATAACTTGGTGTTTCTTATTGATTTTATTGGCTAGGTCTTCTACCTTAACATCACCATGGTCTACTTCACGAGCTGACCCATAAATTTGCGCTAGGTAAACAGCATCCGCTTGGTTCAAAGCGTGGGCAAAGTCGTCCAATAAAGCGATTGTTCTTGTAAAAGTATGCGGTTGGAAGACTGCTACGATTTCCTTACTTGGGTATTTTTGACGAGCCGCATCCAAAGTAGCAATGATTTCTGTTGGATGGTGGGCAAAGTCATCGATAATCACCGTATCATTGACAATTTTCTCAGTGAAACGACGCTTAACACCGGCAAATGTTTTCAAGTGTTCACGCACCAAGTTCAAATCAAATCCTGCTGTGTAAAGAAGACCAATAACGGCTGTCGCATTCATGATATTGTGACGACCAAAGGTTGGAATGTGGAATTGCCCTAATTCTTGACCACGGAAATGAACGGTGAAGGTTGAACCAGTTGTTGAACGAAGAAGATCACTAGCGACAAAGTCATTACCTTCTGCTTCAAAACCATAATAATAAATTGGTGCATCAGACGTAATCTTACGCAATTCAGCATCTTCTCCATAGATAAACAAACCTTTGGTAATTTGTTTAGCATAGTCGTTAAAGGCATTGAAAACATCCTCTAGACTTGTGAAATAGTCTGGATGGTCAAAGTCGATGTTGGTGATAATAGAGTATTCTGGGTGATAAGGCATGAAGTGGCGCTCATATTCGTCAGATTCAAAGACAAAATATTTGGCATTGGCTGATCCACGACCTGTCCCATCCCCAATCAAAAAGCTAGTATCTGTAATGTGAGACAAGACATGAGACAACATACCTGTTGTTGAAGTTTTTCCGTGCGCTCCAGCAACTCCCATGCTGACAAAGTCACGCATAAAGCTACCTAGGAATTCATGGTAACGTTTGTAGCTGATCCCATTTTGGTCCGCATAGGCAATTTCAACGTTGTTATCTGGGCGAAAGGCATTTCCAGCGATAATTTCCATATCACCGTCTAGATTCTTTTCATCAAAAGGAAGAATGCTAATTCCTGCCTGCTCAAGACCACGTTGAGTAAAGTAATATTTTTCAACATCCGATCCCTGTACCTTGTGTCCCATTTGGTGTAACATCAAGGCCAAGGCACTCATACCTGATCCCTTAATTCCGATAAAATGATATGTCTTTGACATGTTTTCTCCCCTATTCCGTAATTCTTGTCAGATTCAACTCTTGGGCAACCTGACGTTCTTGTTCTTTTTGTTGATTCTTTTTATTGTATATTTGGCTCTTCTTCAGAAAATCATAATTATTTTTCTTTGGGCCTGAAGTTTCTGTTTTCTCTGTTTGAGTAGAAATATGGCTCACTTCTTCCGCCAAGATGTAATGAGACTGGGTCAATTTTTGACTATATTTAACAAATTCACCAGGATTTTCCTTTTGGAAAGGCGCAGTAGGTTGATTGCCCTGTCTAACGAGACTTGGCTTAGAATGGTGTCTTGTAGGAGTAATATCCTTGGTCAGATAACTTGCTGAGCGTTTCTTTTTCAAATCCGCACGCGCTTCTTCACGCGCCACCTCCGCATAGCTCTTTCCTTCTTTCTTAACCCCTAAACCAGCCTTCTTAGGTTTCTCTACTGGCTTTTCAATCAGTTTTGCTGGTTTTCTTCAGTAATAGGAGCCCACTCCAGATAATTCTTATCACGGTATTCTCCCTTAATATTACTGATAAAGTCAGATTCATCATACAGGTCCATGACCGGCATCTCAGTCAGCATGACCTCATCATCTGACACCAATGGAAATCGTTCTTCTCTCATTTTCTATTTCCTTTCAACACTTCATTATAGCGTATTGTCTTGATTTTTCAAGTGCTGGCTTCAGAAATCCCCAAAATTTCTCTAATTTCTGCTAGGGTCAGACTGCCACGTGACTCTGTCCCATCCAATACTTGTGACACCAGATGTTTCTTTTGTTCTTGGAGTTCCTGTATTTTTTCTTCAATGGTTCCCTTGGTCACTAAGCGATAGACCTCAACCGTTTCTTCCTGACCCATTCGATGGGCACGGCCAATAGCTTGCGCTTCCACCGCAGGATTCCACCAAAGATCAACCAAAATAACCGTATCGGCACCTGTCAGGTTCAGACCGACACCACCAGCCTTGAGGGAAATCAGAAAGGCATCTCTTTCCCCTTGGTTAAAGGCCTTGGTCATGTCTTGTCTTTCCTTGGCTGGGGTTGAACCTGTAATTTTAAAGGAAGTCAAGCCCAAGTCTGGCAGTTCTTGTTCAATTTTCTCTAACATTCCCTTGAACTGCGAGAAAATCAAGACACGGTGTCCACCGTCTGCCACCTGTACCAGCAGGTCTCGAAGACTATCCAGTTTTCCACTGGCTCCCTGATAATCCTCCATAAAGAGGGCTGGAGTATCACAGATTTGACGCAAGCGCATCAAACCAGATAAAATTTCCACACGACTTCGCTGAAATTCCTGATCTGAAACTTGAGCTAGACGGTCCCGAATCTGTTGCAACTGGGCTAGGTAGATAGCCTTTTGCTGGTCTTCCAGTTCATTTTTATAAACCACTTCAATCAAGTCTGGCAATTCAGTCAGAACTTCTTCTTTCTTGCGCCGCATGACGAAAGGCTTGATAAACTGAGCCACTCGCTCAGCTGGCAATTTCATAAATTCTTTCTTGCTTGGCAGGAGTCCTGGCATGACGATTTGGAAAATAGACCACAACTCACCTAGATGATTTTCAATAGGAGTTCCTGACAAGGCAAAGACCGACGGTACCACAAATTGTCTCAAGGTCTGGGCAATCTTGGTCTGGGCATTTTTCATGACCTGAGCCTCATCTAAGAAAAGGAAATCAAAGGCCATCCCTTGATAAAGTTCACTGTCCTGACGGAAGGTAGCATAGCTCGTCACATAGATTTGATGGCTTTCGGCAAGAATCTCTTCACGACTAGCTTTTAAACCATGAACAACAGCCACATCCAACTGTGGGGCAAATTTTTGAAACTCATCTGCCCAGTTGTAAATCAAACCCGACGGAGCGAGAATCAAGACCCGACTTTCTTTTGACACTTGGCTGGTCAAAAAAGCAATGGTCTGTAGGGTTTTCCCCAATCCCATATCATCAGCCAAAATCCCACCAAAACCATAATGATGGAGCATTTGCAGCCAGCCGATTCCCTTTTCCTGATAATCTCGCAAGTCAGCCTGAACCTGAGTTGCTTGTCGAGGGAAGTCCTCTGGATGCGTCAAATCGTGGGCCAGATTCTGGAATTCTTGTGAAAAAGAAACACGGTCTCGCCCTTCAAAAAGATGAGCTAAACTGTAGGCCAAGGATTTCCGAGCCTGTAAGGAGCCATCTTTTAGTTCCAATTGCCCTAGTTCCTGTAAATTTTGGCGAATTTTCTTGGTTTCTTCATCAAAAAAGTAGACTTGATTAGACGAACCAATGTAAAAATCTTGATTGGCAACCAAGGCCTGCATGGCTTGGTCGATTTCCTCTTGGGCAATATCTTGAAAATCAAACTGGATTTCCAAGAGACCTCCCTTGGAAGCAATCTGCACTTGAGGGCTTGCCAGACTATAGAGTCCTTCTAACTTGTCTGATAAATCAACATTCCCGAGTTTTTCAAAGACCGGAATAATTTCGTGAAAGAAATGATAAACAGACTCGACTTTTAAGGCCTGACGCCAAGATTGAAAATCGGCTTCAAATCCAGCTGCCAAACAGACTTGGAAAATTCTTTCTTCTAAGTCAGCATCACTCGAGAAGGGCAATTCTTCTAGTTCCTGTCGGCTAGATACCTGTCTATCCCCATAGTCAAACTGAAGTTCTAAACGAATCCGATTATCCTCTTCCCTGTCAAAGTAAAACGATGGAGAAAAGGATTTGATTTGTAGCCGTTCTGGAGCTGAAACGGTCCCCATCTGGCTAAAAAGAGTTAAACAGGAAGCCAACTTATCGCGGTCACTACTATCAAATTGCAGGTATTTCTTTCCTTGTTGATCCAAAGGCAGCGCTTTGATTTCCTTGAGAAGACGCATCTGCTGGTCTGTTAGAAAATAAACCTGACCTTTATGGAAAAGCACAGCTCCCTGATAAAAGACATTGACCCTTGGACTCTCACTGATTTCCATTTCAAAATAATCCAAGTATTCTGTTACTGTAAAGGCAAATAGATTGGCATCCGCATGCAAATCCTGAAAAAGTAGGGTTTGGTAGCTATCCACTTGATGGTCAAATTGAAAATGGGGTAAGGTCATCAATAAATTCACACCCTGCTCAAAAAAGGTCAGAGGGAAAAAGAGGTGCCGACCCTGGTTTTGGAAAAAGAGATCTGGAACCAGTCCTTCCTCCACTAGTCCTCGCAAGAAAGTCAGAAGTTCTTGGCTAGCCTCATCAAAGGATTCCCAAGAAAGAGACTCCTCATAAATCTTGCCAATCATATAAGGTTTTCTCTTCTCAACAACTCTTAAAAAAAGTGGAATATCGCGAACGACATAGTATTTTTGGCTATTGATTTGCCCGATTCTCAGGGTCCACAAGATATGATTGGTTCCTGCTTCCACCTGCCCCACAGCCGATAACTCATAGGCTCGTTCTGATTTTGGAGATAAGATTCGGTCCAAAAATTTGCCACCCAAGGTCACCTTGGTTTCAACGGCCTCTTTTTCTTCATGACCTTCTTCCAGACTCTGCAAGATTTCCTGACCACGCTCATCATTTTTTAGAAAATGCTCCAGAGCTGCCAAATGCACACAGTAGCCCCTCTTTTGGAAAAAATCGCAGGCACAAAAAACCAAATCATCCTCTAAACTATAGCGCAGTTCTTCTTCTGCAACGCGAGCGTAGAGCCGATTGTTCTTTTCCTTGATAATGTCAACTTTACCAGTTTCATAAAGGGCAACGCCTTCGATACGGACTTTCCCCGGAATCAATTTAGCCATATTTTCACCTTTACCTTATCTTTTTATTATACCATATTTTCGCCTATGAAAATAGCCTTCTAGGAAGACTTTTCTCCTAGAAGGCTGGATTTTTAAAGTTTGGCAAAGTGGTAACGATACGCTGACAAACTTCTTGCAACAGAGATTTAGGCATGGCTACATTGAGTCGGGCATGGAGACTTCCTTCCTCCCCAAAATCCAAACCACGGTTGAGGATAACCTTGGCTTCATTCCTCAAAAGCTCTTGCAATGTTTCATCAGTCAGGTCATAAGCTGAAAAATCAAGCCAAATCAAATAGGTTCCTTGCGGTTTCATGACCTTGATTTTAGTCTCTTTACCAAATAGATCAACCACATAATTGATATGGTCTTCAAAGACTTGCTTGAGTTCCTCTAACCAATCCTTCCCATAGCGATAAGCAGCTTCTGTCGCCAAATAACCCAAGCCTGAAATTTCATGCTGATTATTAGCCAACTGACGTTTCTGGTAAGCCGCTCTCAACTTAGGATTTTCAATGACTGCATAGGAATTTTTTGTCCCAGCAATGTTAAAGGTTTTAGTGGCACTGCTCAAGACGATAGCAAATTCTTTAAAGTCAGGATTGATGGTATTGAAGGAATGATGCTTGTGACCAAAGAGGGCCAAATCTTGGTGAATCTCATCTGAAACCAAGAAAACACCGTGTTTTTGGCAGAGTTGGCCAATCTTCTCCAACACTTCCTTTTCCCAAACACGTCCACCAGGATTGTGAGGGTTGCAAAGAATATAAAGTTTGACATCCTCTTCTACCAAATCCTTTTCAAGTCGGTCAAAGTCAATCTCAAACAGACCATCCTTTTCCACCAAAGAATTGGTAATCAATCTACGGTTATTCAACTTGACACTGCGTGCAAAGGGTGGATAGACAGGTGTGTTAATCAAAACCGCATCGCCTTCTTTTGTAAAGGCTTGAATAGCTGTTGAGATGGCTGGTACCACACCCTCGATAAAGACAAGAGCCTCTTTGTCAAAGTGGTAACCGTGTTGTGTGGCTTCCCACTTTTGAACTTCCTTAATTAACTCTTCACTGGCATAGGTATAGCCATAAACCAGTTGATCAGCGTAAGTTTGCACAGCTTGGCGGATTTCAGGCAAGACTACAAAGTCCATATCCGCTATCCAAGCTGGTAGGACTTCACTATCCGTTTCTGCTTCTTTCCATTTATAGGTATGGTGCCCTAAACGATTGGGCAGGCTTGTAAAATCATATTTTCCCATCTTTGTCTTATCCTTCCAAGGCTTGACGCAAATCTGCAATCAAATCTCTAGCATCCTCAATCCCAATCGACAAGCGCAAGAGGTCATCTGTCAAACCATAAGAATGGCGCACTTCTGCTGGAATATCAGCATGAGTTTGCGTCGTTGGATAAGTAATGAGACTTTCTACCCCACCCAAACTTTCGGCAAAAGAGAAAACCTTGAGGCTATTCAAGATATGTGGAATGCGTGTTTCATCCGCCACTTTAAAGGAAATCATACCTCCACGACCAGTGTAGAGAACTTCCTTAACTGCTGGAGAATCCTTCAAAAAGGCAACCACTTCTTGGGCATTGGCTGTTGAGCGCTCCATACGAAGAGATAAGGTCTTGAGACCACGAATCAATTGATAACTGTCAAATGGAGACAAGACTGCCCCTGTCGTATTGAGATTGTAAAAGAGTTTCTCGTATAGTTCTAAACTATTGGTCACAACCACTCCAGCCAAGACATCATTGTGACCTGCTAGATACTTGGTTGCTGAATGGAGAACGATATCTGCTCCATCTTCAATCGGACGTTGGTAGATAGGGCTGTAGAAGGTATTGTCCACCACCACTTTGGCACCTTTAGCATGAGCCAGTTTTGCTAGTTTTTCGATATCAAATTCCAACATCAAAGGATTGGTTGGTGTTTCGATATAGAGAACATCCACGTCCTTTTCTAACTCAGCAATCAACTCTTCTTCTGTATTGGCATAGGTAAAATGGAAACGACCTTCCTGCTCCACTTGGTTGAACCAGCGGAAAGAACCTCCGTAAAGGTCACGCACTGCTAAAACCTTACTTCCTACTGGGAAAACGCTAAAGGCCAATACAATAGCTGACATCCCTGAGCTAGTCGCTAGGGCATAGTCTGCTGATTCAATGGCTGCCAAGACTTCTTCAGCCTTACTGCGAGTTGGGTTTTTAGTGCGTGTATAGTCAAAACCAGTAGATTTACCAAACTCTGGATGCTGATAGGTCGTTGAAAAATGTAGCGGTGTCACCAAAGCTCCTGTCGCTTCGTCTGACTTGATACCCGCCTGGGCCAAAATTGTGTTGATGTGTAATTCCTTGCTCATACAATACCTCCAAATCTATAGTAACTATTGTACCACTTATTTTCATCAACTCATTTTCTTCTTTTCAAGAGCTAGTTATAGTTTCAAACTATAGACTTATCGAGTAAAGCTAAAAAGAATGGCTCTTTGTCAACTGTAGTGGGTTGAATAAAAAGCTAAGATCTAGAAAGGACGAAATTTGTCCTTTCTTTTTTGATATTGAGAGCGATAAAAATTCGTTTTTTGAAGTTTTCAAAGTTCCGAAATCCAAAGGCATTTCGTTTGATAAGTTTAATGAGATTATTGGTCGCTTCCAATTTTGCGTTGGAATAGGGTAACTGAAGGGCATTGACGATTTTCTCTTTGTCCTTTAGAAAGGT